>CAZVOT010000036.1:0-9680 GCA_964628775.1 Candidatus Woesearchaeota archaeon | reverse complement strand
TTATTTGTATGGGTTCATGATATGCTGATGTTTCAAATATGAATTTTTCAATTGCTTTACCTGCCTGTGTCGTACTAATGGTTCTCATAAAATATTATTTATTGCAAAATTAATAAAATTCAGTACTATTTTCAAAAAAAAATTTAACCGCTTCGCGGTAATAATCAAATAAACCAAATAATCAAATAAATCAATTGCAGTTTCATAAAGAAAATTATCTTTAGATTCCCCATTCATTATTTGATAACAAAAAAGCATTAATTCATCATTTAATGTAAAATTACCTATATATATCATCAATTTCATTATTATAATTAGATTCTAATTAGATTCTAATACATCTATTATATATTTTATCTCTTTTCTGACATTGTTGATAATATCTATCCTCTCTTGTGCTTTTTCTGTTTCCTGCCTCATTTCTATTTTATTTGCAAGAGCAATTAAAGATAATTTTTCTAATTCATTCATAGTAAAAAAATAAAAACATACATTTATAAAGTAAATTCCTAATTTAGTAATCTTTAAATTTGACTGCTTCTTTTAAAAAACAATGAAAAAATTGATTTTCTTGGCATTTTTACTTATGATATCAACTTCATTTTCGCTGGTTTGGGATAATTTTGACAATCAGACTGTGCTTGATTCAAATAAATGGATTACTTCCTTAGGTTCTAGTTCTATTTTTATGCAGGAGTATGGAATTGATTCAATGAAAGGAACATTAAAAACAGTCCAGCCTTTTCAGGCAAAAAGAGGAGTCAGGTTTACACTAAACATGGATTTTGTTTTGGGCGAATCAGTTGATTTTGATGTTTACTTAAATTCCGGGCTTAATAATAGATTAGTTAGTATTATTGTTGATGACAATCTGGACCCTAATTTTTATTTTGTTGATATAGGATATTGGAATATCCAGAAGATAGATACTAATTTTGGAACATACCACATTAAAGTAAAATATTACAGTGATTATGCACAGATTATAATTACAAAATCTGATAAAAGTGAATACCAAAGAAATATAACAGGACTTTCTTCTCCTTTTAGATTTTCTATTGAGTCAAAAACAGATACTTTTGGAACTTTAAATGCTGAATATGATAATTTTGAACTTAATTACTGCGGTGAAGGAAAGGAATACTGCAATGGTAAATGCATTGATGTTGTTTGTTATTCTAATTCTGACTGTGATGATAATAACCCTCTTACAACAGACACTTGTTTGAATGCAGGACTTTGTGATTCTTCATGCAAACATGAAATTTCAGGATGTTCTTCTGGACAGGTTTTATGCGATGGTATTTGTGTTTCAATAAAATGCAGTCTTGATTCTGACTGTGATGATTTAGATTCCTGCACAATTGACTCATGTTTGAATGATGGAAGTTGCAATTCTTTATGTGTTAATGAAAGGATAACCTCTTGTGTTAATTCTGATTCATGCTGTCCTTCTGGATGCGATTCTTTAACTGATTCTGACTGTCCTTCTGTATGTGGAAATGATATATGCGAGTCAAATGAAAATGATAAAATATGTCTAGAAGACTGCAGAACAGAAGAAGAGAATTTAAGTATGGATTTGGGAATATTATTTGTTTTTATAATAATGGGTGTTGTAGTAATCTTCTTTTTTACAGGGGATAGAATAGGAAAGAAGAAAAAACAAAAAAAGAAAATATGATTTGACATAACAGATTATTCTGCTTAAATTGCTGGAGAGATTTTTCTTTTAACTTTAAAAAATATACATCAATCTAAACTAAAATTTTATTTATTTCTTTTTCAACTATCCTGGCTGCTGTTTCTTCATTCATATTTGATGTATCAATTAGAATTACTGGGCGGAGTCCTTGATTCATTTTGGCATATTCAATAAAACCACTGTTTACTTTTTTTAGGAATTCTAAGTCCTTTTCTTTCAGCACTTCTTTTGAGTCTCTGCTTCTATTTTCTATTCTTTTTAGGAGTTCCTTTTCATCTGCAATAATTACTATCTCCATATCAGGTTCTGTCCACTGCCTTGAATTTATTACAGAATTTAGAGAAGTATATTCAGCAGTATTTATCATATTTGAGGAAAGCATGGCAGAAATGTATATTTTTATGTCATTTATCCATCTGTCTGCTATTTTAAGTCCGGCATTTTGGATTTCAAACTGTTCTCTTTTTACATAATTGCTGTAAAACCAGAGTTCCCGCAGAACTGGATTTGAGATTTGTTCACTGTGAACTACAGGTATTGTTGTTTCATTTATTTTTATAAATTCAGTGTTTTTCTCGCATAGTTTTTTTAAGATAGTGCTTTTTCCAACTCCATGGACTCCTGAAATTGCTACATAAAAATTCTTTTTAGTCAATCTGATTCACTCCTGTTTTTTTGTCAAGTTTTCTTTTTATTTCTTTTGTATATGCTTCTAGAATTATTTCACAGGTTAGGGAAACTCTTGATTTTCTAAGATGTCCTCCTTCTGCCTTGAAATTATCATTTCCAAGAGTTATGTGAGCGTGAACAAAAGGAGAATTGTCTTTTTTTGTTATATTCCCAATTAAACTTAATATTTCAACAGGAGTCTGAATATCTGCAAAATTATACTTATTTGTTTTTAAGTCAAAATAGCCTATTTCCACCTGGTCCAATGCACCTATACCTGTAAAAGAACCGGAATTTATTTTTTGTTTTTCTGCAAAATCCTTTATAGAAACCAGAATATCCTCTCCTTTTTCTAAAATTAGAATAAACTTGTTTTTTGAGATTTTTTTGATTTTCATTCATAAAAACAACATTTATAAAAAATAAAAATCTTTTTCTCGCAATGAAAGTAATTGGATTAATGGGAACAATAGGCGCAGGGAAAGGAACTGTTGCAGATTATCTAATGGGCAAATACGGCTTTAAATCCATTACAATGGGTGATTTAGTAAGGGAAGAAGCTGAGAAGATAGGACTTGAAAAAAACAGGGAGAATCTGTCTAAAATTTCTCTTGAAAAAATGGAGAAATTCGGCAAGGATTATTTTATCAAAAAAGCAATAGAAAAAATAAAGAAAGAAAAATGGGAAAGAGCCATAATTGACGGTGTCAGGAATCCTCTTGAAGTTATTGTTTTTAAGAAGGAATTTGGAGGTAATATGAAATTTATTCTTGTTGATGCAAAGCCGGAACTTAGATTTGAGCGGATGAAAATAAGAGCAAGAGTAGGCTTTCCAAAGACAGTAGAAGAATTCCAAAAAGAAGAGCAGAATGAATGGAAGCAGTTTAGATTAAATGAGACATTCCTTGGCGCTGAGATTATCATAAACAATGATTCTGATTTAGAATCCCTTCACAAACAAGTTGAAAAAGCAATGTCGGAGTTTTTAAAATGATTCTAAACAGAGAAGAAATTGTTGAAAGAATAAAGACAGAGAAACTTGTTGAGAATTTTATTGATTTGGATACACAAATTACACCTAATGGAATGGATATAAGTTTGAGTAGTATTTCTAAATTCAAGGGCGAGGGAACGATTGATTTTTCAAATAAGGAGAGGATTATGCCTGAATTTGAGGAAATTCTTTTTATAGACAATGGGGTTTTTCTTCCAAAAGGAGCCTACAAGCTCAAAAGCAATGAAATCTTAAATTTTCCAAAAGATATGATTGGAATAATGCGTCCAAGAAGCACTCTGCTTAGAATGGGAGCTACTGTTGATACTGGCGTGATTGATGCAGGATTCTCCGGACACCTTGAATTTCTTTTAATAGTTGAAAATCAAAACGGAATAAAGATTAAGAAAGATGCAAGAGTTGTTCAGTTACTCTTCTTGAAAATGAAGGAAACAGAAAAAGGCTACGACGGAATTTATAAGAATCTTTAAATAAATCCTTCTTTTATTTTTATTAATGAGAAAAATTTTTTTAGTTTTGTTTTTACTGTCTGTTTCATTTTCTCTTGAAAATAATACAGATATTATAAAAACAAAAGAAATAGACTACTCTGGTTTTTTTGAGAAGATTTATCTGGTTAATTACTATAATAACGGCACACAGAATGAAAGTATGAATATTTCAATTCCTTTCCCTTTGATTGATAAATTATTTATTTATGAACTAACTGAGGGATTTGTTTATGAAAATAACAGTTTAAATTATAATTTTATTCTGGAGCCTGAAAAAGATAGAACAATTTATTACAGGACAAATTATTTTCTTGTATTTTGTTTTCCTTTTTTTGTATTTGGAGGGGTTTATCTTTACTTTGTTTTTTCAAGGAAAATCATAGTTTCCAAGAGAATTGTGTCTTTTCAGGAAATTGCTGATTTTTGTGTGTTTGAAATAGAGATTGCTTTGGAGAACAAGTCAAATAAAGAACTTCTGGATTTGGAAGCAGTAGAAGTCCTGCCTGATTTTGTTTTGAGTACTTTTTCTTTTAAGACAATAAAACCGAAAATTAAAAAGAAGGACAAATTAATTTTTGAAATTGAGAAAATAAATCCCAAAGGAAAGAGAATAATTAATTATAAAATAAAGACAAAAGGATTAACAGGGACATTTATATTTCCAAGAACTAAAGTAGAATTCAAATCAAAAGATGGAAATATTAATATTGCTGAAAGTCCTTATGTTATATTCAATACTAAGGTGTAAACAATGAATGAATTATGGACTTATGCTTCTTTTTATCTGGTAATTCTAATACCTAATCTTTTTAGGCAGATGATTTATTACTTTGCTTATAAGAAAACAGGAAAGTCAGATTTTATTGTGAGTTTTGAGACAAAAAAAATATATGCAAAGAAAAAGAAATTCCTTGGCTTTGTTGAAGAAGGGATTCTTGGCTTGATTTTTACTTATTTATGGTTTAATTTTGTTTCTCTTGGATTCTTGGTTTTTGGCTGGCTTGCTGATGCTATTCAAGATGCTCTTTTAACTTGTTATTGGATGAAAAAAAAGAAAATGCCTTATGAATATGTACTTGGAAAAGACAGCAGGGTTAATTTTGTTTTCAGGGAGATTATTATTCCATACTTATTTTTTGGCCCAGTTCTTTTTTTGCTTGGAGCTGATATTTTTACTTTTTTGATAATTATCTTCTCTCTTGATGCTTTTATTATGCTTTATTTGAATTACTTTGTTAAGTAAGGATATATCTCTATTTTTCTTTGGATATTTTACTATCTCTTCAACTGCAATTTTTACTTAAATGAGTTTAGATTTATATTAGCTGATAAATTGTTCTTTGTTTTTAGAAATAAAGACTGGTTCTTATTTATAAAAAATTTCCTGAACAACATATTTTAATTTATTGCTTGAATTTTATTAAATATGAAAATGTTCTTTGAGAATTCACTTATTCTTGGGAATCCAAAAAGCAATACTGCAATTATTTCATTATGGACGAAAAAAGAGGGAATACTTGAATTTGCTGATAAAAAGAATTTCAAAATTCTTGGAAATTTATACTCTAAAAACGGAATTAATTACATAATTAGAAACTGCTTAATGGATAAATCCATTAGATACTTAATAATTACAGGAACAGATTTGTCAGGTTCTGGCAGGGCTTTTTTGGAATTATCCGGCAATGAGGATTTTATTGATAAAAACATAAGTTTGGATTCAATTTCTAATTTTCTTTCTAATATAGAGAGAATAAATTTAATTGGAAAAGAAAAAGAACTGAAAAGTACAATAAATAAACTTGAAAAAAAGGGAAGCTACGGAGAGCCAGAGTATTTTCCTGAATTTAAGCCTGAACTTGTTGAATTTCCTTCTGAAAAAAATGCATTTATTGTAAGAGAGGATTTTATTGGAGAAGCATACTTAAAGATAGTTTCTTTAATAATGAAATTCGGAAAAATAAAAGAAAGCGAACAAGGAGAGAAACAAAAAGAACTTATCAATGTTGTTTCTGTTATAAAAAAAGAAAATCCTGAGAATCCAAAAATGTTTGATTTTTTTAGATTTAACTTAGAAGAATTAAAAAAGTACTTTAAGATAATAATGTCTCCTTCAAAAATTGAAGGAGTTGAATATACTTACGGCGAGAGAATGTTTGACTATGATGGAATAAACCAGATAAATTCTATTATTGAGAAAATAAAGAAAAATCCCAATACAAGAAGGGCTGTTGTTTCAACATGGAATGTAAATAAAGACAATTTAAGCAGTAAAAGTCCTTGTCTGGATTTTATCCAGTTTCTTGTTCAAGACGGACTTTATATGACTGCGTATTTCCGCAGTAATGATATGTTAAAAGCCTGGGCATTAAATGCATTTGCTCTTAGAATGCTTCAGTTTTATGTTGCAGAAAAAACAGGAATTACACCACTTGAACTCACTATAATTTCTTCAAGTGCACATATCTATGAAAGCGATTTTAAAAATGCAGAAAAATTGGCAGAAAAGGAAATTCAAAATAAACTGGAAACAGACCCAAGAGGGAATTTTTTGATTTATGTTGAAAATAATGAAATAAAATTAGATTTGCTTTCTTTTGATGGCAGGAAAATAATGTCTTTTTCCGGCAAATCTGCTGTTCAACTTAAAAACAAGATTCTTGATTTTGTATCAATGAGAGAACATGCTTTTTATCTTGGTGGAGAACTAGAAAGAGCAGAGAAAGTTCTTAAAAACAATTTAGAATATAGACAAGAGTAAATTATAATGTTCTCCTGACTGAACAAAATAAGGCATTTTTGTTCACTGCACTGAACATTTTTCAATTACATAGATTCTTGGATTTCTCTCTGAAGCTCCCAAGTTTCTCTCAAAAACACTTTTAAAATTGTTTGTTTTGAACATTTTTTCTGCGGTTCTATGTTTTGATGAAATAAAACAGATTTTTCCTTTTTCTTTTAAAATAAAATTGGCTGAATAGAAGAATTCTTTGTATATTTTTTCCAAGTCCTTTATATTTTCTTTTATGTAGCCGTATGGGGGATTTGTTAAGATTAAGTCCATTGAGTTTTTTTCAAATTTGACATCAAGCCATTCTGCTTCAAACCTGCCGAAAGTGATTTCCTCAAAAACATCTGCAAATTGGGCATTTTTCTTTGACATTGAGATATCGCCCATTGTTCTATCATAAGCAAAAATTTTTGTTTCTGCTGATTTTTTTATTTTTTTGTTTATTTTTTCAAAGATTTTTTCATAATCCTCAAATCCTACGACATTGTTAAAGCCGAACTTGTCCTTTCTAAAAATGCCTGGAGGAATGGCTCTTGCCATCATTGCTGATTCTATTGGGATAATGCCAGCTTTACAAAAAGGGTCTAATAATATTTGTTTTGGATTCCAATTTGAGAATTGAAGCATTGCACAGGCAAGTGTTGGGCGGATATCTGAGGATTTTGAAAGAACTCTATAGCCTCTTTTGTAGAGTTCTATTTTTCCTGTTGTGTCAAAATAAATACTGCATTTATCCTTATTTATTATTGCCCTAAATAGAACATCTGGATAAGTTAAATCAACTTTTATGTTTTCTTCTCCAAGAACAGAAAAAACAGAACTTCCAAGAGTTCTATTTATATCAACTGAATTATAGTCGTGCCTGCCGAATCTGTCTGATGCAAAGGCAAAACTTTGTCCTTTTTTTAGGAAGGTTTTGTATAGTATTTTCTTTCCTTTTTCTTCCAAATCAATTAATCCTTCTTTTCTTTTTGAAATATCAAATTCTCCCAGAGGAATTAAGATTCTTGATAATAATCTTGAAGAATAATTTAATTTTATTATATCTTCATTTGTTCCTTGGAATTTCAGGACGCCGTATTCTTTGGATTCTGCTGTTTTTTCTGTTATTTCCAATATTTCCTTCTTTGCTAAGTCCTCTATTCCATAGTCACATAGACAAATAATTTCGTGCATTGGGAATATGTAAAATAGTGTGTATTTTTAAAGATATTAGATTTTTTTCTTGCCAGAAGAAGTTCTTTTTGACTATGGCAATAAAATCATATTATTATGGTGATATTACCATAAAAATAGTTTTTTATTCTTTGATTTTTTTATTTTTATTGTAAAATGGCGATTAATATTGGAAGCATAATAGGGGTAATTATAGCACTTGTTTTGTTAGTTTTTATGCCGAAGATAATAGGAAATTTAGGTTCTTTTTCTTATAGTAAAAAAAGCAGGAAAGGCAGAGAAGAGCAGGAGGAAAAACCCTCTGAAAGCCCAAAAGGAAAAACAGAAAAACCAAGCACAAAAAAGAAACAAGAAGAACAAGAACTTTCTACTGCAGAGAAAAAAAGAGAAAATGTTCTTAAATTACTTGCAAGAGCAGTAAATTCTCCTTCAATTATAGAGGTACAACTGGGACTTAAAAAATCTGCATTTTTGTTTTTATTTTATGATTATATTCTGGACAGTTCTGTTGAAAATATTATTCTTGGACTTGAAAAAACAAATATACTTAGTGATAATAACATAATTAAAATAATTAAATATGAAAAATTTGAAGATGGAGATAATTTTCTTGAGAAGAATAAGGATAAATTAAAAGAAATATTAAAAAAATTAAAGGAAAAACATAATAAGAGCGGAGAAGATGTAACTAAATATCTTGAAAATATCCCTGAATTAAAAGATTACAACACAAAAAAAGACAAAGAACAATTAGATTTTGTTAAAAAATTAATTTCTCAAATGAACAATAAAAAAAATATTGTAAATTATTTATGCGAAACAATACCTGAAATATTTGGAAATGAAATAACTGATTCAAAAAGAAAAACAGTCAATTTTAGAAAGAAGTTCTATACAGAGGTATTTGTAGATACGACAGGTAACATAATTAAACTTATTAAAGAGAAATTAAAGACTTTGACAATAACACCTGCATCAGTACAACAACCAGCACTAACATCAACAGCACCAACATCAGCATCAGCAGGAACACCAGCATTAAAATCAGAACCTGCACCAGCCCAACAAAAAACAGTTGAAGTACAATTTGCAAATGAGCAAAAAGCACAAATTTTAGAAAAAGAAGCTGAATTTCTAAGTAATTTAAAAGATAAGGATAATAATTTAATTAATTTAAATAAACTAAAATTAAATCCAAATGATGAAGAAAAACCATATAGTAATCCTATTATAATTGATAATAATTCTATTACAGAACTCTGTCTTTTTAATTTAAATATTAAAACTCTTCCAGATTCAATTAAGAATTTGACTAATTTACAGGTGCTTAATTTATCACATAATAAACTAGAAACTCTTCCAGAAAGTTTTGGGGATTTAAAAAATTTAAAAACTCTTATTTTAAAATGGAATGGCTTTAAAAAACTTCCAGAGTCTATAAATAAGTTGGATAATCTTCAAAGTTTAGATATTTCAAACAATAATATTACTGACATTAACCAGGTCGTAAATATTTTGAAAGATAGTCTTAATTTGATACGTTTAGATATATCTCACGTAGTTCTTAACTTTACTAAAGATACCTTTCCCAGTTTAAAGGATTTTAACTTAAAATATTTAAATTTACAAAATGCTTTTAGACAAAATATTGAGATAGATACTCTTCTTAAGAATCTACCCGAAACATTAGAATATCTTGATTTATCTTATTTAGAAATACAAAAAATTTCTGATAATATTCAGAAATTTTTAAATTTAAAAGAACTTTATTTATCAAGTAATCTATTAACAAGTCTTCCAGATTCAATTGGGGATTTGACTAATTTACAGGTG
>CAZVOT010000035.1:0-9836 GCA_964628775.1 Candidatus Woesearchaeota archaeon | reverse complement strand
TGGATTTATCCCAACCGATGCAGAGCATCGGGGTAAATTCTCTAAAAATTTAATTCACTTTGTTTTTTTTATACTAGGAATATTGCTTATGCTTTTAATTAAGGAATGAAATATAGGTATAACCCTTTATACTTTCTTTTTTCATTTTTTTCAATGTTCTTTCTAATTCAATAGTATCAACAAGGAACTTTTTTCTAAGTTCATAAGAAAAGAGAGGTTTTTTTTTCAAGAAGAGAAAGGATTTCCTCCTCATGTTAATGATATCCTTCTTGAATTTGAAAATATGAAAGAAAGTCCAAATGAAAAAAACAGAGAGAAGATTCTGGATTGATTTGCTTTCAAAAACAAGAACATTTGAAACAGAAAAGATATCATAAAAGATTTATGAGATAAGCAAAGCAAACAACAATACTTGTGCTCACAATTAAATATGCAACTGCGCTTTTTTTGCCGAATTTTCCAAGAAGCATTGTAATTTCTGTAAAATCTGTTGAGACACCAACCATCATCATTGTAAAAACAACCCCTAAGCTTGAACCTAACCTGAATAATTCTCCTGCAAGTATAGTAAAACCTTCTGAACAGGTTTCAATTAATGCACTTATAGGGAGAATTGTAAGAATTGAGTAGGAATTTTCCTTTCCAAGATACTTAGATATTATAGATGGACTGATAAATGCTGATACTGCCCCTGCAAAAAGAATTCCGATTAACATAAATTTTCCAACATCCAAAGAAATGTGCTTAAAATGTTTTGGAATATTTATAAGTAATCTTGTTTTCAAACTTTCCTGCTTATGTTTTTTTTCTTCCTCACAGTGCGGACATAATTTTCCTTCCTCATGTATATGGACTTTTCCTTCAATTAATTTTTTCTTTTCTAAAATTAAAAAAATTAATCCGCTGATTACTGTTACGGCTATTGATGAGAAGAATAAAATTATTGTATTTGGGATACCTATAAACTTCTGCATTATAAATAAGTGGGCAAAACCTGCCCAAGGAGTTGAGAGAAGAAATGTTAAAGCATTTGCCGTGCTTGAGCCTTTTTTTCTCATTGAAGCAGATAAAGGTATTGCTCCGCATGAGCAGACGCTTGTAATTAATCCTGCAAATGAAGCCTTAATTAAGGATTTTAAACTGGTTTTCCCAAAATGTTTGATAAATTTTTCTGAAGGAACAAATTCCATAATAAAACTTGATAGAAGAAAAGAGAATAACATCCAGAGCCATAAGTCTGACAAAAGCATAAAAACAGCTGACAAGTAAGCACTTATCATAATCTATTTTCTTTTGCTGTATTTATAAAAGTTTTGAAGGCAATTGCAATAAAAAGTATATTTTTTAAGAACAAATTTAATAATAACTCTATATGGATTCAAGGGATTATAATTCTTTAAGTATATCTAAAGTAATTGAACAGTTAAAGAGCAGTAGAGATGGACTTTCAAATAAAGAAGCATATAAAAGAATAAAAGAATATGGACATAACCTTATTACTTCTAAAACTGAGAGAAATTCATTTTTTATATTATTTTCCCAGATTTCAAATCCGCTTATTGTAATCTTGATTTTTGCAGCAGGAATATCCTATCTAATGGGGAGCAGAATTGAACCATTTGTTATTATTTCAATAATAGGAATAAATTCTATTCTTGGATTTTTTCAGGAGTATAAAGCTGAAAAAACAATAAAAGAACTCTTAAAAAAAATTCCAACAGATGTTAAAGCAATTAGAAATTCTGTTCTTTCTAAAATTGATTCACATGAATTGGTTCCAGGAGATGTAATAAAATTAAATATAGGTAATAGTATTCCTGCTGACTGCAAAATTATTGAATATGAGGAACTTGTTATTGACGAATCAATGTTAAGCGGTGAATCAGCGCCTGTTTTAAAGGACAAAAATAATTCAATTCTTTTTTCCGGAACTTATGTTAAAAGCGGATGTGCAGATGCAATTGTTATTAATACAGGAATGAGTACAGAATTTGGAAAGATAAAGAAAATAATTGCACAAAAGGAACCTGAAACAGAATTTGAAAGAGGAATTAGAAAATTCAGCGGATTTATACTTAAATTTACAGTGTTAATAACTTTTTTTATATTTTTTGTTAATTCAATAAGAGGGATTAAACTAATAGATTCTTTTCTTTTCGCCCTTGCTCTTGCAGTGGGAATTACTCCTGAAATGCTGCCTATGATTATTACAATAACAATGTCCAAAGGAGCAAGAAGGATGGCAAAAAAGAAAGTAATTATAAAAAAATTATCTTCAATTGAAGATATAGGCAATATGAATATTCTCTGCTGTGACAAGACCGGAACATTGACTCAGGGAAAATTCTCACTTATTGATTATGTTAATATTTCAGGAGAAAAAGACAGCAGGATACTGCTTTATAGTATGCTCTGCAATAATTCATTAAATTCAATTGATAAGGTAATAATTGATTACAAAGAAAACAGCCAGATAAAAAGAGAAGTTGAATCTTATAAAATTACTGATGTAAATGAATTTGATTTTGAAAGAAAAAGAATGAGCTCAGCGGTTAGAAATAATAAAGAAAAAATTCTCATTTCAAAAGGGAGCGTAGAATCCATACTGGAAATTTCAAAGTATATAAAAGACAGTGGAAAAACAAAAAAAATTGAAAAGAAAACTATTAACTCAATAAAAAACAAAGCAGAATCTTATGAAAAACAAGGTTATTCTATTATTGCTTTGGCTTACCGCAGATTCAATAAAAAAGAATCAGTTCCTTTTGATGAAAAGGATATGATATTCTATGGATTTTTGCTGTTTTTGGACCCTCCAAAAAGTTGTGCAAAGAAATCTCTTGCAGTTTTCAAAAAACTTGGCGTGGATATAAAGATAATAAGTGGGGACAGTCCTTTTGTTGTTGAAAAAATAAGCAGGGATGTAGGAATTGAAATCAAAGACAATAAAGTTATTACCGGCGCTGAAATTGAAAAGATGGATGCAAATACTTTATGTGAATGCTGTAAAAAATACAATGTTTTTGCAAGAATAAATCCAAAACAAAAATATGAAATTGTTTCGTGCATAAAAAATAATGAAAATGTTCTTGGATATTTAGGAGACGGCATAAATGATGCTCCTGCATTAAAAGCAGTTGATGTCGGCATTTCTGTTGATTCTGCTGTAAATATTGCAAGAGAATCAGCTGATATTATCTTGACTGAAAAAAGCTTGAAAGTTATATCTGACGGAATTATTGAAGGAAGAAAAACATTCGGCAATGTAATGAAGTATATATTCAACACAACAAGCGCAAATTCGGGAAATATGCTGACTTTGTCTCTTTCCTCTTTATTTATGAATTTTATACCTTTACTTCCCAGCCAGATACTGCTTAATAATTTTTTAAGTGATATTCCTCTTTTAAATACGGCAACTGACAATGTTGATGAAGAATTTTTAAATACGCCAAAAAAATGGAATATTAAATTAATTTCCAGATTCCTTCTTTTTTTTGGTTTTATCAGTTCTTTTTATGATATTCTATTCATAGCGCCTCTTTTATTTTTTAAAACAGCACCAGGTATATTCAGAACTGCCTGGTTTGTTGAGTCCTGCCTTTCTGAGATTGCTGTTACTTTTTCAATCAGGACAAGAAAAACATTTTATAGAAGTGCGCCGAGTTTTATGCTGAGTATATCTTCAATATTTGTTAGTTTTTTTGTTTTGTTATTGCCTTATCTTAAAGCAGGAGAAGCACTATTTCAATTCTCTGCATTATCTGTTAATATAGTTGGATATATATTTCTAATAATTTCTTTATATTTTATTACTGTTGAAATCGTAAAAAAATATTTTTTCAAGGCAGAGGATAAAAGAGAATTGCCGGGCAATTACTAAAAACATGGAATTTTTGTAATCTTCAATTGGATACAAATTATTAAAAATTAATGCTTTTTTCTTATGATTATGCACTTTTTTGTTGTAATCACCAATGAATGCAATTTAAACTGCAAGTACTGCAAAGGAAAAGAATGCAGGGAGATTTTTACTGACTTGGATATTGATTATTCTCTTCCTTCAAAGATGAATTATTCTGCAAAGGAGTTAAAGAAATTTATTGAAAGAGATGAATCTGCAATTGTAAATGAAGAGTTAATTTTTTAAAACTCCTTTTTCTCTGATTAATTTGATTAATTCTTTGCTTACTGCCGGCTTTCCATTAATTATTGGATAAGAAAAGGGAGAGTGATTACTTCTTTTATTTCTCCTTTTGTGTCTATGTCTATATTGAGTTCTTCCTGAAATTCTATTTCTCTTAATTTTTTTCCGTCCATTATTAATTTTGCAGTTAATAATGCATTGTCTGTTGATAAGTGTCCTATGCCTAAATTTCTAGTTTGGAAATTCAACTTTGATGTCAGGAACTCTTCTGTTCTTTTTTTTCTTGGATAGTCTCCTAGAATTCCTCCAAAAATAAAATAATCATATTTTTTGAAGTCCTCTGTTTTTAATTCAATTTTGCTTTCAGAGTCAAGAATTATTACTTTTTCTTTTTCTATATCAAGCTCTTTTACACTTCTTACTTTTACTTTTCCGAATTTCTTCAGTTTGTCTGCATCTCTTTTGGTTATATTTGAAAATATTATATTCTCCTTTCCTACATATCTTGATGCTGACTTATATTCTATAAAACTCCATTGGGACAGCTTGCCCTCGCAGTTTTCAATTATAAATTTTACCATACAATTAAAAGAAAAACACAGGTTAAAAAAATTATTTAAATTAAGAATAAGTATTTTTTAGTATGATTAACGGCTATATTTTCTCAGGAGCATGGACTCAGAGAACTAAAATACATGTTCTTGAATTTTATGACATGCTTCTTGGAAGAAAACCTAATATTGCAATTTCTTCTTATGAGGCAAAAAAAATATCAGCAAATATATGTGATTCAAAAGTTAATTATGAAGAAGAGGATGAATCTACCTATTTAAAATTCTCAAAAAAAGAGTATAACTTCAAGTATATTGATGACGGCACAGTTTTTTGCTGGAAATCTATTGAAAAAACTGGAAAAGAAGAAATAAAAAAGGCAGTAGAAGAAACAACAAAATCATTTGAAAATTCGATAATTGAGTCATTCAAAAAAGTATACAGCGCCGGAGCACCAACTCCAAGAATATACTTTCAGGTCACAAAGAGAGCTGTAGTTATATTCCTTAGAAATCCAAAGCAGGTAAAAGAGATATTTGATTCAATGGAAGATGAGATTATTCTTAAAAAAACAGTTTCCGGCATTGATGCTTATTTTGGCAGAAATACTTATGTTTTTGTAGACAGAAATTTAAAAGCAGAAAAAATTCCTTTGTATGAAGAGATAGCAGAAGCAAGTTTTTTTATAATTGATTTTGAAAAAGTTTTGAAGATAGTCCTTGAAGACCATAGAATTGTATGGAATGAGATTGAGAAAATAAAAAGAAAAAGTGAGGTTGTTGTAGGAGACCTTCCTTTTGTCAGGGACCAATTAATGGACTTGCTGGAAGATATTTCTTATATTGAAACGAGACTTGAACAGATGGAAGATTATCTTGAGAAAAAGAAAGATGAAAACGTTATTATTAAAAATCCTGTTTTTAAGAGAAAAGTTGAAAAGATGGGAGTTATATACAGATATCATACAAAACTGTGGAAAATGACAAAAGAATTCAATGATTCTGCTATTGAACTTTTAAATTTAGTATACAGCGAAAATGAACAGGCAGAAATGAACTTTTTGCAGATAATATTCTTAATCGGAACAATTGCAGGACTCTGTTCTCTCGGACTTTTAAGCGATGATACTTTCAGATTATTTGATGCTGCAGGGAACTTAATAGCAACAGGAGAGTATTATGATTTCAATGCAGTTGAATTGATTGGATTAGTTTTTTTAATCGCAATTATCACATTGATTTTATTTTCAATAATCAGGTATGTATTTGAGAAAACAAAGAAGTTTAAGAGAATTAAATTCTCCCGCCTTATAAAAGGCCCTAAGAGCACCTAATTACTATTGCCTTTTATTTTTTAATTTAGTTATAAATAATAAAATAAAAATAAGTTTTTCACATACCTAAAAATTTCATTAGTTCATAAACTAAAAAAGCAGGCCAAATTATTGCTTTTAGAACTCCAATTACTCCTATCCAAAAACTGTTTGCAGTTGTTATGTAATAAACAACAGCACCTAAGAATCCAAGTCCATAAAATCCTCCTCCTGTTTTGTGATTCCAGCGGTGAGATTCAATTCTCTCTTTCCAGTCCTTTGGCCCGCAGGGAGCTTCTAAACTCAGTTTAAAGCTTTTTTTAGGTTTTTTAGTTTTTTTTACTTTTATCCTATTTTATTCCTCCTTTTATTTACAAAAACTCTGATGTTTTCCTATTTGATTCAAAGAAAAGGGATTTATACTTCCTGGCTTGTTGAGTGGATTTTTATAGTTATTAGAAGAGAGAAGAGTTTTATCTGCTGATTCTAAACTCAGGAAATATCTTTTTTGAGTTATTATTTCCATAAATAATTTAAGAGGTAGAGAGTATAAAAATTTAAGTGTAAATAAGTATACTCTAATTTAAAATGAAGTGCAGGGACAAAGAAGCCTCCAGTTTTAAACTTAATATAAAAAGTATTTATTTGCCAAATTACAGGTAATTAATTAATGAAGAGTACTGGAAGCCCCTGTATTTACTGCGGATGCGGGTGCAGATTAAATTATTTAGTGAAGGATAATAAGATAAATAATATTCTTCCGATAAAATTAGATATTGTAAGTGAAGGAATGCCCTGCATTAAAGGGCTTCTCATAAAAGAAGTGTTTGACAAGAATAGGATAACAAAACCTTTGATTAAAATAAATGGAAGGTATACTAAAACCACCTTGGCTAAAGCATTATCTTTTATTTACAAGAATACAAAAGAACTTCCTCCTAATCAAGTTTTTTTTAATACCTCTGGAAAAATAACTAATGAAAATAATTTTGTAATACAGAAATTTGCAAGAATATGTTATAAGACACCAAATATAGATTCCTGCTGTGCAAGACTTTGCCATAATGCAACTGTTATGGCAATGAATAATGTTTTTGGAACACCAAATTTGACTGATACTCAAAAAATAAAGAACACTGACTGCCTGATGATAATAGGTTCTGAGCCTGAAAATGATTATCCTGTTTTTTACAATAAATTGATTAAAAATAAAACAAAAACAATAATTATAAATCATTTAATCAAAGAGCCGGTAAATAATGGAATTTCTATTACAATAAAACAAGGAACAGAAACCTGTCTTTTAAACGGGATAATAAATGAACTGATAAAAAAAGGAATTAAAAGCAGTGCAGAAGGATTTTCAATATTAAAAACAATCACAAAATCTTATGATGAAAAATATACTTGTGA
The DNA here is from genome assembly GCA_964628775.1 of Candidatus Woesearchaeota archaeon. GTDB lineage: Archaea > Nanobdellota > Nanobdellia > CAZVOT01 > CAZVOT01 > CAZVOT01. Next base: position 2,412 of record CAZVOT010000035.1, on the reverse strand, counting down.
AACCTGCCAGATTAAGATAAAAAATTACAAGAAGATAATTAATGAGATTTATAATTCAAAAACATTCGGAGTATTCCACGGAATGGGGCTTACACAAAACACAAACAGCATTGAGAATGTTCATTCTCTTTTGAATTTAGTTCTCTTAAAAAAAGGGGATATTTTTTCATTAAGAGGAGAAATTAATGTTCAGGGCGCAGGAGACATGGGAGGAATGCCTGGAATTCTTCCAACTGGAGATTTGAGTACAACTGCAGAACTTGAAAAAGAGTGGGGAGACATCCCTGAATACAAAGGAAGAAATTTAATTGAAGCATTTTTTATAAATCCTGTAAAAGCTGTTTTTATAACTGAATTCAATCCTTTAAAATCTATGCCGGACATTAAAAGATTAAAGAAATCCCTTTCAAAAACATTTATTGTTTACTTTGGTTCGTATTTTAATGAGACAGCAAAATCTGCTGATGTTGTAATACCTATTTCTGCTTTATTTGAATCAGAGGGAACCATAACAACTGGAGAGAGAAGAATTAGAAAAGTAAACAGAGTTATTAAAGGACAGAAGGAAATCTGGCAGGTACTTTCTAAATTATCAAAAAATTTCGGAAAATCAAGGTATTTTAAATACAAAAACAGCAGGGAAATATTTTCTGAGATAAAAAAATTTGTTCCTGACTATTCTAGACTTGATATTAATAAAATTTGGAAAGGAGAGGGTGAATTTGCTGTTAAAAACAAGAAATTTGAAAGGTTCATGCCTGAAAAATTTGAAGGAAGGGATGAGATTACTGATAAAGAATATTCTTTTTTGTTAACTACTTTCCGTTCGAAAAATGCTTTTCTTGGAAATGAAACAACGGGACAGAGCAGGACTTTAAATGTTATAACTGAAAAACCTGGATTTTATATGAATAATTTGGATATGAAAAGATTAAAGATAAAAGAGGGCGATGAGATAATTATTACAAGCAGAATCAATTCAATAAAATCAAGAGCATATTCACTTTCTAAAATTCCAAGAAGAATGATTGGAGCTTATATTCACAATACTGAAGTCAATAAATTAATCCCTCTTGTGTTTGATGAAGAAAGTTTCACTCCGAATTACAAGGGAATTGCTGTAAAAGTTGAAAAAATTTGATGTATATTTATAAAAATATAGCAATTTTTTTATGAGTTCATACATACTTTTTGAACAAATGCCGATGTAATACTCTACATTTGCTTAAAATATTACAAAATCACCATATAGAGTAATATTTATATTCATTTAAGTCCTTAAATTTTGTACAAATTAGGAGGTTTAGACAGATGTTGAAAACAAAAAAATGTCTTAAATGCGGAAAACTGATGGAAAAAGCAGAAAAGAAAATACAGTGGTCCGGCGAAGGATATGCAAAACCTCACCCATTTTTTAAATGCAAGTGCTGCGGTTATATATCCTTTTAAAAATTTATGAATTTGCACAAAAATTAGTGCTTTCTTCCTTTCACTTTGGGGGCTCTGGAATTTCTTTTTTTATATATACAAATACTGCTGATATTTCTTTGTCTTCTTTATTACTTTCTTTTAAAAAACAATTAACCTCATGTATAAACTGCCAATTATCTGAGGATAATTCGGGAGCCTCTTCTTTTTTAATATAAAGACTCGGGAATTTTACTTTGTTTTCCATATTTGAATTATATAGATTAAATTTATAAAAGATTCTTTAAATTTCTATTAACCCGAGAGCCTTCTGGTAAACATTTTTTACGCCGTTGTTGGCTTCTGTTTTTAAAATTGCTTTTATTTTTTTTACAAGTTCTTTCTGTAATTTCTTGTTATGTTTTGCTATTTCTGAAAGTGCATAAGCACTGCACCACCTAACTACTGTGCTTTTGCTTTTTGTATTTAACATTAATTTTGGAACTGCTGATGCTGTTTTTTCTGGAAATTGTTTTGAAATATTTCCTACTGCTTCCATTACTCCCCAGGTTACTCTTGGAGCTTTGTAGTTGATATATTCAATTATTGCTTCTGTATAAGGAACTAAAATTTCAGGGAGTTCTGCTGAAATATGTTTTAATGAGTCAGATATAAATCCCTTTTCAACATCTTTTCCGTTTTTCAGGATTTCAATTACTTCTTTTATCAGCAGTTTATTCTGCTTTACTGAGCTTACTATTAATTCAGTTTTTTCTTTCGGATTTTTTTTGGACTCCACAATGTCTAATACTTTCATATAAATAATAAAGAAAAGGAAGAATAAATAATTTTTTAGAAATATTTAAATATACTAAGGTATACTTAAGTATACTATGGCAAAAACAGAATCTTTAACTATAAAATTACATGAAGACACAAAAGAACAGCTTAATTTATTTAGAGAGTATAAAAGAGCAGTTAACTATTACCTTGAAATTCTTTCAT
>CAZVOT010000034.1:0-9914 GCA_964628775.1 Candidatus Woesearchaeota archaeon | reverse complement strand
AAAAAGAAACAAAAGAATCGGATATAGACTTAATGATAATTTCTAATTCAAAAAAAGAAAAACCCCTAAATTCCATAATCGGAAAATATGGTTTAAGAATATCTCCTGTATTTATTTCAATGGAGGAATTTTCAAAAATTAAACTTGAAAATAAAGAATTATTTGAAGATATAAAAAAAAATGGAGTTATATTTAAAGGAGAAAATTTAGTATATATGGTATTTCATCAAAATGAGAACAGTTAAGTTTTATATTCACAGCAAAAAACTGATAAGAGATGAAAGTTATATACCTCTTTCTAAAAAATTTTTAGAAAAGTAAAAATCCCTGCAATGCTTACACAGCAGGCCAGGAGGATTTGTCAAAAAAATTCTTTTGTAATTTTTTGACCACAAAAATCATTCATATAATTTTTTAGATTAAAGATGAATGATTCAAAAAAAAGGATTCATAGCTAGGTTATAAGGTAGGAATCCTTTTTTAGAGTAAAAATCCTTAATAGCAGGCTAGTGCGAATATTATGGGATTTTTACTTTTCTTGTTACTCCAGAAAATGAATCGCAGCAAGCTGCGGAGTATGAACCCATTTTCTTTGAATCGAGGAGTAATCTTTTATTTTTAAGGATAATCTCAAATTTAAATGATGAAGAAAAAACAAGAAATCTGCTCAAAATTCCAGATAATTTCTATTTTTATAAATAGGAAGTAATTGTAAGTTATTATTCAATTTATACTTCTGCTTTAGCTTTGCTCGCTAAAATTGGATATAAAAGCAAGAATCATACAGCAACTCTTTGTGCAATTGATGAATTTTTTGTAAAAAAGAAAATTATTGACAAAAAATTGTATCTAATACTAAAAGATGTGTCTCTTAAAAAAGAGGAAATTGAAAAAATATCCAATGCAAGAGATAAAAGAGAAATAGTCCAGTACAGCATAACCAAAAATACAACCCGCCTAATTGCAGAACAAATTAAAAAAGATGCTTATGATTTTGTAAATAAAGTGGAGTTAATAATAAATAGATAAAGCAGAACAATAGATTTTTTTTAAAACTGACAGGAGAATATTTCTAATAAGATTTTTTAACCGTTTAAATAATTTACTGAAAATTCACCATAAAATTTAAATATATGTATATAAACCATAATACTATGGTATTAAACCATAACAATCCTAAAAGCAGAGATGAGAAATTATCCATCCTAAAATTTCTTATTGAGAATAATGAAGAAGATTTCAGCATAAGGCAGATTGCCTTAAAAAGAAAAATAAATTATAAATCTGCTTATGAAGCTGTAAAAAAACTTGAAAAAGAAAGAATTATTGACATTAAAAGATACGGCAATATATCAATAATAAAGTTTAACTATACTTTCAATGAAAGCGTTTTCATTGTTGAAAATAAAAGAAAGAAAGATTTTCTCAAAAACAAGAACATTAATGTGTTTTATAAACGAATAAGTGAAATAAAAAATCCTTTTTTTATATGCCTTATTTTCGGCTCTTATGCAAAAGGCACAGAAAGAAAAGGTTCTGATCTGGACTTGTGTATAATAACTGATAATGAAAAAGTAAAGGAAGAAGCAGGAAATATAATAGATACCACCCCCCTAGAGATTCATCTTCTGGAATTTACCACAATGGAATTTATAAAAATGCTAAAAACAAGGGAATTCAATGTTGGAGCAGAAATTGTTAAAAATAAAATTATTCTAAAAGGAATAGAATTATTTTATGAGATGATTAAATATGTTAAGCAATGAAAGAATAAAGGAAGCAGAATCAAATTTCAGGAGTTATATATCTGAAGGGATAATTAGAAAAGAAAAATTCAAGAAAGAAATTCTTGACACTTATTTAAAAAATTATAAAGAATCTATTCTTCTTTTAAACATCATTGACAAGAATAAAATTTCTTTTCTATGGGAGATAGTTACTGCATATTATTCTATGTTTTATATAGCAAATGCTTTTCTATATAAAATAGGATACAAAACAGGGCATAAAATAGTCCATAAAGTAATTGCTGATGCTTTGATTGTATTAACAAGGAACAAAATTAAAAAAGATTTGCTAGAAAGTTATGATAATATGAAAGACGAAGCATTGGAGCTTGCTTCATCAAAAGCGGATGAGATTGTTTCTTCTTTTGATAAAGAAAGAGTCAAAAGAAGCACTTTCCAGTATGGAACTCATGAAGATATAAAAGAAGCAAAAGCTAAAACATCATTTGCAAGAGCAGTAGAATTTTGCAATGTCCTAATGGGATTAATAAAGGACTAAATTATTAGGACATTTCTATCCAGCTTCTTATTTTTATACTCAATATAGACGAGTTTTTGCTTGCTCTTTGGTATTCCTGTAATGTAAGAAAAATGTTCTGGTATTAAGAACTTTTTAAAAACATCAGAACAGACATTGCTGAGTTTATTCCGTCGCCTACTGCTTTGCCTATTTGTTTGACTCCTTCTGTGACATCGCCTGCTGAGAATATTCCTTTTACATTTGTTTTCATTTCAGGATACTTTACTTTTATTTCCCCTTTTTCATTTGTTTTTATCCCTATACTTTCTGCGATTATACTTGAAGGAACACTGCCCATTTCTATAAAAACGCCTTTGCAGGTTATCTTGTCGCCATTTTCTAAAACTATGCCTTCAACTCTTTCCTTTCCTTCAATTTCTTTTATTCTTTTGTCTGTAATTACTGCTGTGTTTGATGATTTTTTTATTTCATTTAGATAATTGCTTTCAATTCCAAGTTCTTTTTCAGGAGTTATTACTACTAATTTTCTTACTATGTTTTTTAGAAGAACAGCAGAACTGCCGATGCGCGGGCCAGAGCCGTAGAGAATAATATCCTTGTCTTTGAAAAGAGGAGCATCGCAGACAGCACAGTAACTCACTCCCTTATAGAGAAGTTCTTTTTCTCCTTTAATCCCTGCTTTTTTATGTGCGCTTCCTGTTGCTATTACAACTGCTTTTGAGCGAAATTCTTTTAGAGAGTTGGTTTTTACTATAAATTCTTTTTTTTCTTTTTTGATTTCAACTGCATTTTCAGTTATATTCACTGAGCCGAATTTTTTTGCATGTTCCAGTGCTGATTTTACCCAGTCAATTCCTGAAACTCCATCTTTTAACGGCGGATAATTCCAAATCATTCCTGCTTTTGCACAGGTTGAATCATAAATATTTCCAAGAATCAATGTTTTTTTTCCTGCTCTTGAGAGATAAAGTGCACTACTAAGTCCTGCAGGCCCAGCACCAATAATTATGCAGTCATAATTTTCCATCAAATTATTTAACTAATACGGCTTTTTAATTTTATAGATTAACTTTTTAAATTATTCTCTTTTATATTTATATATGATATTTAAAAAAATGGCGCTCATTTTTCAAAAAAAAACAGAAAACTCTAATTCAGACTTCAAAAAATTATGTATAGAAAGGATAAATAAACTTGCAAAAAAAGGAGGTTTTATCTTTTATAGGCACACTTTTTTAAAAGGAATTACTGCTTTTCCTTTTTTAAAAGAGATTAAAACTAATGTCTCGTCAAAATACTTTGAAGGACTTAGCAGAGATACTTATCATATATCTGTTGATAATTTTATTCTTGAAATTGAAGAAACAGAAGGGGTTATAAAATGCAAAGGAGATGTATCTCCCAAAACATTAAGCAATAGTTTATGGAAAAGATTATTTTTTGCTGTTGATTTTGTTTATTTATCGGCATCAAAAGAAATACTTGAAAGATACAAAAAAAACAAAAAGAATTTAGATGACATTTCTTTTATGTTTTTTGAATCTTCTGCTTTTTGGGGATTTAACTCTGATTTTTTAAAAAAAATACTGAAAGAAGAGTATGTAATTTTAGATGAAAAGGATACTCTTAAAATTCAAAAAGGAGATGCTTATGTAGAAATACCTCTCTTTAATAAAGAGAATATACTTTCTTATTGGAAACTTGTTGGAGAATATCTTCTTGAAAACAGAACAGGTTCTAAACCCTTGGATCTTTTAGAAAAAATTAGGAATTATCCTTATAATTTCGGAGCATATTTTAAAACTGAAAAAAGAATTACTTTATCTTCAAAAAAATCAGAAAAAATCTTAGATGAATTGATTTATGTTTTATCTTTTTTAGTCATAATTAATTCAAAAAATTTTAGTTTAGATAGAAAAGGTTTTGAGGAATTTAAATCTTCATAAATTCTTGTTCTTTTTTTGATATGTAATAAGATGATGCTGATACTGCTAACTTTGCGCATTCTTCTATTGACTGTCCTTTTAGAAAGCCGTAGATAAATCCTGCATCATAATTATCTCCAGCACCTACTGGATTAATTACTTTTATTTTTTTTGCAGGAACAAAAACAGTTTCCTTCCCAGAATAAACTTTTGTTCCCTTCTCTCTCATATGAAGAGCTGTTATTTTTGTTTTTTTCAAAATGTCCTTTATAGGTTTTCCAAACCATTTTTTTTCTTTTTCATTCAAGAAGAATACATCAACATTCTCAATTATTTTGTCCAGCTTTTTCCAGTTTTCTTCTTCTATTGTTGCTCCTACATCAATTGATGTTGAAAGTCCAAGATTCCTCGCAAATTTTAAAATAGAAATAATATCTATACTTTTTAAGTGCCAGAGTCCGGAAATATGAAGATGCTTTGAATTTTTTAATATACTAAAATCAATGTCAGTATTTTTTAAGCTCCAGTTATTGGGAAGAGATGATACAAAACTTTTTTTTCCGTCTTTAAAGCCAAATGCAAGAGTTATTCCTGTTTTTATGCTGTTTTTTCTTTTTATTTTAAATTTTACCTTATTTTCCTTTAATTTATCTATTAAAAAATCACCGAAAAAATCTTTTCCAAGACAGCCCTGAAAATAAGTTTTAAGTCCCAGATTTGAAGCACTGCAGGCAAATAAGGCGCTGCTTCCGCCTAAATTCATTGAAAAATCTTCTACGACTTCTTGATTTTCAAATACAGGTTTTTTTTCAAGATTTTTTAAAATAATATCAATGTTTATATCTCCTATTACACAAACATCATATTTCATTATTATCTTCAAGTTTTTAGTTCTATAAAAATACTACTGATAACTGAAATCTTTAATAATATAGAATTGATTTTTTATTTATATGAAAAGAATAATTGCATTACTTTTTTTGTTTTCTGTTTCTTTATGCTGGAGTGATTACAGTTATCCGTGTTCTAAGGTTCTTGCAAATTTAAATCAGAGCAGGGATTTTTTCTCTGTTTACTCATCTTCTTTTATGAAAGGATGCACAAATTCCACATCTTATTTTTACAATCCTGCTGAGAGCTACTTAAATCCAATATCTAATTATGAAAGAGAATTTGAACTGTCAATCCAGAAAAAAGATTATGAAAAATCTGCTTTTTATGCAGGAAAAATAGCAAATCTCGCAATTTCTCTGAGTTATCCTCTAAACTGCCTTAGGTTTTCTGATGCACAGTACTACGCAAGTTTTAAAAACGGCATTTCTGATTCTGTCAGTTATGCTGATTTTTATAGAGAATTAAAACCTAAATTTATCATGACAAATATTTCTTTTGAAAATAAAACATATTTTGATTCCTGGAATTTATGCAGAGATTACAGGGTGAGAACAATACAATCTTTTGTTTCGGGGAATTCCAGTTTATCTCTGGATTATTTAAATACTCTTCTTTCAAACTCAATTATTTTGTCTTCTTATACTATTGATTATTTATTCAGAAATGCAACAATTGACTTTCAGACAGTTTTCTTAAAAAGAGCTGTTGTTTACCTTTCTTATACCTTAATTATGGTACCTTTCATTATTGGATTTTTAATTTATAAGTATGTCAAAAAAAGAAAATTAAGATTAACCTCTGATTTTTCACAAGAACAGATTGTAAAAAAGTATGAGAGCACGGCTCTTTCTGATGAATGGAGAGATGCCATAAATTGGATTAGAATTGAAATTTACAATCCTTCTTTTGGAAGATTATTTACTTTTTTAAAAGCAAAATATTCCAAACTAAAACAATGGATAGATAATATTTTAACTCCTTAGTTTTTCTATTTTTATAGTATGCCTGAGATTATTTTTAACTTTGAAGTCCATCAGCCGATGAGATTAAAATGGTTTGGAATTGAACACAAGCCTCACCATGCAAATAATATAGAAGACTTGGATGATTTTTATTTTGACCATGCTAAGAATAAATATCATCTTTCTCTTGCAGTAAAAAAATGCTATCTGCCTGCAAATAAGATAATTCTAGAACAGATTAACAGATTTCGGAACAATGAAAAAAAATTCAAGGTTTCTTACTCAATTTCCGGCATTCTTTTAGAACAGCTAAAAAGATACGGCTATGAAAATGTTATTGATTCATTCAGAGAACTTTATGAGACAGGATGTGTTGAATTTATTTCAGAGACTTATTTTCATTCTCTTTCTTCGCTGTGGGGAGTTGAGCGGAAGGAATTTATAGAACAGATAAAAATGCATCAAGAGTTATTGAAGGAATTATTTGGAATAACAGAATTTAAGGTTTTTAGGAATACTGAGTTTCTCTACAACAATATGATAGCGAAAACTGTGAGAAGTTTAGGATACTCTGCTATATTTACAGAAGGACATGAAAAAGTTCTTGGATGGCGTTCTGCCAATTATATTTACCGCCCGCCTTATCATATTTCAGATATTAAGGTGCTTCTTCGCAATTACCAATTGTCTGATGATATAGGATACCGATTTTCTGCAAAGTGGTGGGGGGCTTGGCCTTTACTTGCTGAGAAGTATGCACACTGGCTTTCCAATTGCCAAGGCTCAGTAATTAATTTATGCATGGATTATGAGACATTCGGAGAACACCACTGGCAGGAGACAGGAATCTTTGATTTTTTGAAAAAACTTCCTGAAGAAATAATAAAACAAAAATGGCTTTCTTTTTCAACTCCAAGCGAAGCAGTGAAAAAATACGAGCCTGTAGGGATTGTTGATGTTTTTGAATACAATACTGTTTCCTGGGCTGATTTGGAAAGAGATACTTCTGCATGGCTTGGAAACAAAATGCAGTTGTTTGCTTTTAATGAACTCAAGAATTTGGAGCCGAAATTGAAAAAACTTAATGACAAGAAATTGACTCATATATGGAGATGCCTCCAAAATTCTGACCATCTTTATTATGCCTGCACAAAAGGATGGGGAGACGGCGATGTTCACTGCTATTTCTCGCCTTATTCTACACCTATAGATGGATTTTTGAATTATCTTACAATAATCAATGACTTGAAGTATAGGATAGAAGAAAAACTTAGATTAACTGCTTAAAGCCAGCGTAAGATATTTAACTATTTATAAATAATCTTTTTTATGAAAATAAGACATGCGGTGGGTGTTTTTTTAAAAGATAATTCAAATCAATTTTTGATTCTAAGAAATTCAAGGAAAATAATTAGAGGAGAAAAAATTATCGAAGAGGAAATAACCTGAGATATTCCAAAAGGAGGAATTGAAAAAGATGAAACTCCTTTGGATGCTTTAAAAAGAGAATTACTTGAAGAGATAGGAACTGAAAAATTTGATAATATCCAAGAATTACCTTTTGGTTTTTATTTTGATTTTCCAAAAGATGTTCAGGAAAAATCGGGGTTTATTGGACAGGAAGTTAAACTTTTCTTAGCGGATTTTTATGGGACAGAAGAAGACATAAATATTGATATGGATGAAATAAGCAATTTTTTGTTTTTGGATAAAGAGGAATTCCTGAAAAAATTATCCTTTGAAAACACCAGAAATTCATTTTTAAAACTTATTAAAAACCATAAAATCCATTAAAAATAATACTTTCAAGAAATTTATAAACCTGACGAGCACATATTAATTAGATGCCTAAAAGAACGAGGCAGAAATTAGAAGTTTTGCCAACTTCGGAGTTAAAGGAGCATGAAGAGGTTATTTCTAGGCAGGTTGATATTTTAGCAGAAGAAATACAGAAAAGCGGGGTTATTAAACTGCCAATACTTGTTGAAAAAGGAAGTTTGATAATACTGGACGGACACCACAGATTCAGAGCCTTATCTAAACTTGGATGCAGTAGAATCCCATGTATTTTAGTTGATTACAAAAATGTTTCACTGAAGAAACTGAGAACTGATACAGAGGTTTCCAAAAATATGGTAATTGATTTTGCCCTGTCTGGCAGAAAATTTCCTGCAAAAACAACACACCATATTTACAAAAAGAAGGTTGAAGAAATTAATATGGCTATTGATGAATTGAAATAATTCAATTGATGTCTCCAAGACAATCTATCCTAAAATAGCATATCCTTCAAACAAAGGCGGTTTTGAAAAAGCATTTATTGAATTTATTGATTCAGATTCTAAAATTAATGCATTTATTAAGATTAATGAATATTGCCATGACTTTGCAAATATTATCTATATTAGGGATGATGGATTATTAGCGCATTATTATCCAGATTTTATAATTAAAATTGATAATAAGATATATTTAGTTGAAACAAAAGCAGAAAAAGATTTGAATAATCAAAATGTAACATCTAAAAGACTGGCAACAATTGATTGGGTGGATAAAATCAATGAACTACTCCCAAATGATAGAATGAATTGCACGTGGAGTTATGTTCTATTAGGGGAGAATACTTTTTATAGCATGAGTCAGAAACAGGCATCTACAGAAGAAATTCTTGAATATGCAAAATTAACAAAAGCTAAAATCAAAGGTACATTAAGTGATTTTGTAGGACTTAAAGAATATTAACATAACAGAAACTTTTTATTTTAAAATAGGCATATTTAAAGTATGAACACATTAATTTTTAAATATTTATCCTTTAATTTTTTAAAAGAAAATAAAGTGATTTTAAATGAATGAACTTGATATTGTTTCACTTAATAGGGTAAAAAAAGTAATTGAATCCTCGGAGTTAGCAATAAAACGAAAAGACATTAAAAAAATTTTAAAGGATTTTGTCAGCAGTAAACAAATAGATTTAGCAGTTAATTATCTAAAAGATGAAAATAAAATAATAGAGGGTAAAAAGGGGATTGTATGGGTATATAATGAAGTTAAATTTACTTCTATGGTGACAGTTAGATGACTGAATTTTCAGAAAAAAGAATAGTCGTGGGTTTTGCAGATAAAGCAACTGCTGATACTTTTAATGAATTAAAAAATTGCCAGGATAAAAAACCTCTTGTAAAAGCAATTAATAGAACAATTGATAAATTAAAAGAGAATCCAGAATTTGGACAGCAAATACCTCAATCTTTATTTCCTAAAGAATATGTTAAAAGGTATAACATCAATAATCTGTGGAGGCACGAACTTCCTTTAAATTACAGAATGATTTATACCATCAGAACAGGAAATAAAATTGAAATTCTCGCATGTATTATAGAAATATGCAGCCATTCCAAATATAACGGCATTTTTGGCTATAAAAAATAAAATTAATTAACCATCTTAAACTCATTCTTCTCTTTACAAATCATCTTTTATTGAAAATTACATCAGTTAATTGTTGTTTTCTAAATAGTGTTTTGTAAAATATTGGCAATACCGGCCAGGTGTCTGGACTTTCTTTAAATACTAGAAAAATAATCTTACAGGACATGAACGAAATAATATCAAAAAGCTACAAAGCCCTTATGAAGTTAAGGGGTGAAACTAGAAATATAAATGAGGAGGTTGCAGGATACTACAAGGCAGTTAAGAGCTTATATTTACTTGAACGACTATTTGAAATGTACAACAAAGACGAAAACATAAATAAAATACAAAGCAGAGCAATTAAAATATCAAGAACTCTTTCTGCTTAATAACTTTTTATTTTTTTAATATATTATAAAAATTTATATAAACCAAAAAAGTGGTAAATATA
>CAZVOT010000033.1:3574-10306 GCA_964628775.1 Candidatus Woesearchaeota archaeon | reverse complement strand
TGTATTTCTTGAAACTTTTTGAAAGAGCTTCTTCTATGTCTTCTCTTGACAAGTGAAGCTCCTGTAAAAGAGATTCATCAAGAGTTATATCTACTGCTAAATTTAATAAGTCAACATCTATATTTGAAACAATGTTTTCAACTTTTATTTCTAAAATTTTTGCTGCGATTTTTCTGGCTTCTGCTTCATTGGTATTTATAGGGGATTTTAAGAAAATAGTCATCATAGGTGTTGAAGGCTCTTTCTTTGCATCAAATATTTCAATTATTCTTGGAAGTCCGAGAGTTATATTCATATCTGCTATTCCTACAAAGTGTTTTGTATTCATTGTCATCTGAGTTCCTGGTTCTCCAAGTGACTGAGCTGAAACAACTCCTGCTGCTTCTCCAGGTTCTATCAATGAGTGTTGATATCTTAAAGTAAGGGTTTCTCTTAATTTCTCTGATTCTTTTTCTGACATTTTCTTTGAAGTTATAATTGAATTTATTTTTTCTTCTATTTTTGGAACCATTTCTATCACCATTTATCTCACCCTTCTATTCCTGCCAAGTTTAATGAACCATTGTTTGATTTTGAAACATCAATACCATCTTCTCCATATTTGAATTGGATTATTCTGTTGAATCCGTCTCTTACTGAAAGATCCTCAACTACTCTTAAATCCTGCATTGCATTAATTAATCTTCTCTGCAAATAACCGCTTTTTGGAGTTCTAGTTGAAGTATCCATAAGAGAATCTCTTCCTGTCATTGCATGGAAGAAAAATTCAAACGGGTCAAGTCCTTTTTTGTAGGAACTTTTTATAAAACCATGGGCTCTTGGAGACAAATCTCCTCTTTTGAAATGAGGAAGAGTTCTGTTAACATAACCCATATCAACTCTTTCTCCTCTAAGTGACTGCTGTCCAACACAGGCTGTTGTTAAAGTATAGTTTAACATTGAACCTGTTGAACCTGCGTTTAAGTAAAGTATTGAACCTATTCTTGGATTTGCGTTTTTTTGTATTAATTCTCCGCACTGGTCTCTTGCTCTGTTTAAAACATTTATTATTCTAAGTTCAAGAGTTTCTCTTCTTGTTCTTCCTGGCAAGATTTCCATTTCTCTCTTATCATAAGATTTTATGAGATTTACTACTCTTTCATCTGCAAGAACAAGATTTTCATCTATTTTATCAAGCACTCTTTTTTCAGTATCAGTATCTGCAAATGAAACTGTTGAACCAACTTTATCTAAGTAACTAATTGCAAGCAAAGAACATTTATTCAAGAAATCTTTTGCAGCCTCAAATCCAAAATCATTCATTATTTTCTGAATAAGTTTTGCTTTTCCAGCACCTACTGCTGTTTTTTCAATTGCACCTGTTTTTAATACACCGTCTTTTATTGTAATATAACTGTTGTGTTCACATTCAGCTTTTTTGCATTTGTCGCACTTTAAGCATGTATTTGATGTTCCTTCATAATTCAAACCTTTTGGCAGAATTTTTGAGAATATATCTTTTCCTAAAACTTTGTTTTCTTTGAAAGATTCTTTAACCCCGCAATTGTAAAGAATCTGCATTGCAGATTTTCTTGGAAGAACTGTTCCTTCTCTTGTTAGAAGATACATTCCTGTTATCTCATCTTTTACACAGCCGATTATTGGAAGTCCATATCTTGGAGTCAAGATATTTCTTTCTACTTTCAACAGTGTTTCTGCTTCTGCTCTTGCTTCTACTGTTTGAGGAACATGAAGATTCATTTCGTCGCCATCAAAGTCTGCGTGATAAGGTTCTGTTACACAAAGATTCAATCTGAATGTTTTGTATGGAAGAACTCTTGCTCTATGAGCCATTATTGAAATTTTGTGAAGTGACGGCTGTCTGTTGAATATAACTAAATCACCGTTTATTAAATGCCTTTCTACAATATAACCTTCAGTTAATTCTTCAATTATTGCAGATACTGTTTCATCAGTTATTCTTTTTCTTTTTCCATCAAGAGTTATTACATAATTTGCTCCAGGATAATTTGCAGCACCATTTTTAATTAATGTTTTTAACCAAGAGGCATTCCAGGATGTAACATTTTCTGGAATAGTAACATCTTTTGCTATATCTATTGGAACACCTACTTCATCAATTTCTAAGAAAGGGTCTGGAGAGATTACTGTTCTTGCACAGAAGTTAACTCTTTTTCCTGCAAGATTTCTTCTGAATCTTCCTTCTTTGCTTTTTATTCTATCAGATAATGTTTTTAACGGCCTTCCTGACCTGTGTCTTGCTGGAGGAATCTGAGAAACATTATTATTAAAGAGAGTTGTTACGTGGTATTGAAGCAATTCCCATAAATCATCAATAATAACTTCCGGCGCTCCTGCATTCAAGTTTTCAAATAATCTTTGATTTGTTCTTACTATATCTCCTAATTTGTGAGTCAAGTCATCTTCCGAACGCTGTCCGTTTTCAAGAGTTATTGAAGGTCTTGTTGTTGGAGGAGGAACAGGTATATGGGTTAGAATCATCCATTCAGGTCTTCCTGCTGCAGGATGTACTCCTAAAAATACTAAATCACTATCTAATACTTTTTCAAATCTTGCTCTTATATCAATTGGGGTTAATTTTTTGCTTTCTTCTGTAAAAGTCATTGGCTTTACTAATTTAACTTTTGTCTGCTTTTCTCCGCAGTGAGGACATTTTGAAACATTTTTTATTTTATCCTGGATGAATTTTATTTCTTTTGCCATCTCTCTTAAGTTCTTTTCTTTTTCAATTTCCTTGAAAAGAGATTTGTATTCTTCCATTTTATTTACATCTAAAAGAACTCTTGAACAATTCTTGCATGTGCATCTTAAAATTGTATATATCCAACTAACATATTCTATATGAATTACCGGCTGAGCTAGTTTTATAAAACCAAAGTGCCCCGGACATTCTTTTACTTTTCCTCCGCAGGTCTTGCATCTAAGTCCTGGATCTATTACCCCCATTTTTGGATCCATAAGTCCGCTTTCTACAGGGAAAGCATCAGCATCATATAATTCAGGAGTTACTATTTTTACTACTGCCATTTTCTTGATAAGCTTAGGCGAGAGCATATTGAATTCTATTGATGAAATATTTTCACTTATTGCCTCTTCCATATTTTACACCTTTTTTCCTATGTTTATTTTTGGATATATACATAAACTTTTTAATTCATCAAGCAAAAGCTTGAAAGCATAGCTCATCTCAACAAAACTTACTGGTGCGTTTTCACCGCACATTGGACATAAAGTCTTGTCTTTGAATCTGTTGTAAACAGCAACAAGTCCGCATTTCTTGCATATTGGAATTACATCTTTGTCTGATGAAAATCTTTCATGCAATAATAGTGCTGAACCATGAGCTACAAAACAATCTTTTTCCATCTCTCCAAGTCTAAGTCCTCCTTCTTTGCTTCTACCTTCTGTAGGCTGTCTTGTTAATAATTGGACTGGACCTCTTGCTCTTGAATGAATTTTGTTTGAAACCATGTGCCTTAATTTTAGATAGTAGATTGAGCCAACGAATATTCTTGCATTGTACTGTTCGCCTGTTATACCATTATATAATGTTTCCTCACCATTATCTTTGAATCCCATTTTTTTCAAGGATTTTCTCAAATCTGTTTCAGTTTCTGCTGAAAATGCTGTTCCATCAACTTGTCTTCCTGAAAGACTTCCTACTTTTCCAGCAAGCAATTCTAACATATGTCCCATTGTCATTCTTGAAGGAAGTGAATGAGGACTGAATATTATATCTGGCACAATACCTGATGCACTAAAAGGCATATCTTCTTGGGGAACTAAAAGCCCTATAACTCCTTTCTGTCCATGTCTTGATGCAAATTTATCTCCAAGTTCTGGAATTCTTTGATCTCTTACTCTGATTTTTATGTATTTATTCCCTTCTTCTGATTCTGTTAATAATACTGCTCCTACAACTCCTTCTTCTCCGTGTTTTAGAGCTACAGAACTTTCTCTTCTTTCTTCAACACCTATTTTGAATTCTCCAAGAGAAACCAAGAAACGAGGAGGAGATGTTTTTCCAACAAGAACATCGTCTTCTTTTATACGAATTTCTGGCGCTATTATTCCATCACTTTCTAGATATTTGTATGCATCCTCTGTTCTATAACCTCTTATATCTTTATCTGGGACACAGATATCATCCTGCTGTCCGCCTGCATATTTTAATTCTTCTGTTTTATACGGACGGAAATAAGTTGAACGGTAAAGTCCTCTTTGAACTGAACCTTGACTCATTACAATTGCATCTTCTATATTATACCCTCTATTTGCAATAACTGCAACAACTACATTCTGTCCTATTGGGTGATTTTCATAATCAACAAAATCATACATTACTGTCTTGACTATTGGTCTTTGAGAATAGTGAAGAATTGAAACATCTGTATCTAACCTCATTAAATAATTTAAAGCATAAATTCCAAGCCCTTGTTTTAATGTTTTTGCTCCAATCAAAACTCTTGTACTTCTGTTGTTGTGCGAGTATGGAACCATTGCTGACTGGGCTCCAAGTATTACAAGAGGAGAAATTTCCAAATGCGTGTGTTCTTTTGTCAGTTCTTCTTCTGAAATTGCTATATAAGCATCTTCTTCCTCGCTTGAATCAAGATATTCGATAACTCCCTGACTTACAAGTTCTTTCCAAGTTATTTCATTATTTTGTATTTTTCCAACTAATTGTTTTGTAAGAAGTGATTTTCCATTTTCAACAATTATTAACGGACGTCTTGCTCTTCCTTTTTCTAAAATAAGTTCTATTTTATCTTCTCCTTCATTATAAGTAATATTCATTTCTTCAGGAAAATGCCCTTGTCTTCTTGAAAATCTGAATTTTTCAACAAAGGATTCTGCTTTAGAACAGCTTCCAATTAATCTGCTGTTAAGATATATATCTGTCATTAATCCTCAAACTCCTTCATTCCAAATTCCTTGAGTGATGCAATTAATTCTTCTCTTTTTTCTGGAACTTTTGTTGATATTTCACACATTATAGCAAGATTTTTTCTAAGTCCAATACTCTGTCCTTCCGGTGTTTCTGCTGTACAAAGTCTTCCCCAATGAGTTGGATGAAGATCTCTTGCTTCAAAATTTTCTCTTACAGCTGTTAAGGAACTGACTACTCTTCTTAAATGAGACATTGTATCATAAAAGTTATTTCTCTGCAAATGCTGGGAAACACCATGCTTTCCGCCGACCCATTCGCCTGTTGCAAGAGCAGATCTTACTCTTGAAGTTAAAAGCTGGTCTCTGCATACTGCCTGCACTGATGGATATTTTCCTCTTTTCACTAATCTTTCAAAATTATATTTCATATCTGAAACTAACATATTAAAGACAAAAGAAAATAAGGATTTCATCATATCTCCTGGCAGTCTTAATCTTTTATTGACATAGTGATCTTTATCATCAACAACTATTCTTTTCTGCGAGACTAAAAGCATTTTTTTTACACATTTTGCCAAGAAATTTGCTTTTTCAATTCTTTCTTTTTCAGAATGTCCTATATGAGGGAGAAGGAATCTATCTAATATCTGTTTTACTCTTTCTACTCTTCTTTCTTTGCTTTGAATTATTCTAAGTCTTTTTCCAATATCATCAAGAGCGTCTTCCTGTGTTTTTATTCCTGCTGTTTCGTAAAGATTAATATATAAATCTGACATAAATTTTTCGTCTTTTCCAACTGCTTCAATTATATCTACATCTTTTTTTACTCCAAGAGCTTTCATTAAAAGAACAAAAGGAATTTTATCTATTCTTGTAAATGATACACAGATTACTCCATCTTTTGCTTTTTCAAATGTATGAGGAATTCTATATTGATTATCTTCTGAAAATATTTTTCCAACCCAGGGATAAATTCCTGTTTTTGTTTCATTTACAAATAATTTATTCTGTGATAAATCCTCTACAATAACTATTACTCTTTCTGTTCCATTGATTATAAAATAACCTCCCATATCTCCTGGGTCTTCACCAATGTTGATTAATTCATCTTCATTCATTGAATTTAGAACGCAAAGTTTTGACCTTACCATTATTGGGATATTTCCTATAAAGATGTTTTCTTTTTCTTTTTCCACGCCATTTTCAATTTTTATTACTTCAAGAAAAACAGGAGATTCATATGTTAAGTCTCTGATTCTTGCTTCAGAAGGAGTTATTTTTTGGTTGACCGAGCCGTCAGCTTCCTTAAATCTTGGAGCTTCAACCCATATTGAGCCGAATTTTATTTCAAGTCCATCTAAGAATTTTGGAATTATATCTGGAATAAAACCTTTATTCATATTTACAATTTCTTGCATTTCTTTTTCTATAAAATGATCAAAACTTGCTATGTTATGAAGAACTAAACCTTTTTCTTTAAAATATAACTTTAAAATTGCCTGAGTTGGATTGATTTAGCATCTTCCCCTAGAGTGATAATACTGCAGTAATACTAAACATTGAGAAAGTAGACAGCCCCCGCTCATTTGATAATATTTTCAAAGTTGATAGCTTTAAATAGTTTGTGGTTAAATTTCTAGATTTGACTTTCTAATATTTTATTAATGCTTTATTTAAGAATAAGTAATTAATAAGGATTTTGTTAGGAATATTTGGCTTATTATCTGCTGTTTTGGATAGTTTTATGAAACATACTATTTAAAATTCAAAAGAAAAAGAAAAATAAAGAAAATAAAAAATAAAAAAAGAAATGGACCCGGC
>CAZVOT010000033.1:0-3474 GCA_964628775.1 Candidatus Woesearchaeota archaeon | reverse complement strand
AGAAAATGGTTGATCCAAAAGAAAAAGAAAAATAAAGAAAATAAAAAATAAAAAATAAAAAAAGAAATGGACCCGGCGAGGAATCAGAACAACCCTTTTCTTGTAAAGAAAATGGTTGATCCAAAAGAAAAAGAAAAATAAAGAAAATAAAAAATAAAAAATAAAAAAAGAAATGGACCCGGCGGGACTCGAACCCGCGACCCCCTGCTTAAAAGGCAGGTGCTCTACCAGGCTGAGCTACGAGTCCATAATTTAATAGAAAAGAAAATGAAAGAATAAATTAAAAAGTTATTGTTTGCTACAAAAGTAATCCTGTTTACTTAGTGATGTTAAAAGGATGTTTTGACTTTTTTTATTGTTTTGGCAAAGACAAAACTTAAAAAACACTTCCTTTAGTGTTTTTTATTGTTCCTGAAACTATTTTAGAAAATACAATTACCTCACTATTCTTTATTTTTCTTACAAGAGAAAGACAGATTTTTATTTCCGGCACAAAATTGCGTTCGCATTTTATTATACCTTTATTTTTTTCAAGAATGACTATATAGGGTTTTGCTTTTGAAAGCCCGAGTTCTCCGATGAACTCTTTTGCTGATTTGAAAAATTCTTCTGTAAAATCAGATTTAGCAGTATTCTCTCCGATTATTTCAAAACCAATATATCTTACTTTTTCTCTCATTGAAGGAAGTATTTTTTTCATCTGGAAATCACCCGCTCATAAAGAACAGATAATGCTTTTTTTGTTTCATTTTTTTGAAAACCTAAAATCTCGCCAAATGCAAGCAATTCAGAAGCACCAACAAGTTCTGATTCTTTAATTGCTCCGGAACATATTACAAAATCTGCTTTGTATTTTCTTACAAAAAAAGCATTCTGAAACATCCTTGACAGAATTATACTTTTGTTTTTTGCTTTTAAAAAATCATTAAAAGAAAAGATTATGGCAAGCCCATTCTCTTTTGCAAAACGAACGTCATAATAAGTAAGCCCGGAATCTTGATATCTCAAATGAAATTTGTTTTCTATGTTTGATTCTGATGAAATTACTGCATCAGCAAGTCCATTTTTTATGCAGTAAGACACATCCTTCCCTTTTATTATTGAAATTTTATTCTTTTCGGATTCTATTCTATGCTTGTTTTTCAGGAAAGAAACCTTTACTTTTCCGTCTGGAGAGGCAAAATCTATAAAACCTAATTTTTTCATTAAATTTTTATCCGGCTCAAAAAAAACTAAATCCCACATAATATTTTTTAAACAAGAAGTGTTTAAAATGGTTGTGAAAAAAATAATTTTTGCATTTATTCTGTTTTGTATACCTTTTTCTTTTTCACGGGCAATTGAATATTATGACAGCAGTATTATTTCTGTTGAAAACCAGATTTCTATTGATGTACTTCATATAGATTCTGACTCGCTGCTTACTAATTTAACATATTCAGCTTATCTTGCGCCTCAAAAAGGGGGCATGTATAACATTTCCTGCAAAGACTGCAAGGTAGTATATGAAGAACAAAAATATATAAGCGGTGTTTTTTTAGGCGATACAAACAGAGTTGAGTCTGTTTTTCATTCAAATGTAATAATAAACAGAGAAATAAACAGAATAGAAAAAATACCAAATTATCCTTATTTAAATGGTTTTTCTGATAAAATAAAAAATTATCTTGAATACACCAATCTTTCAAATTATGATATAAATATATGCCAAAAAACATCTGAAATCATACAGGGTTCTTCAAATTATCTTGAAGTAATAATGAAAATTAGTTCTTTTGTTTCTGAATATATTGATTATGATACAAATTATGGAAACAAAGGTTATACTGCAAGCCAGATATTTGATTTGAAAAAAGGTGTCTGCGGTGATTTTGCAGTTCTTTTAATATCAATGCTTAGGTGTTCAGGTATTCCTGCTAGATATGCAGGTGGTTATGCTTATTCAAATTTAATTAATGATTTCGGCCCTCATGCATGGGCAGAAGTTTATGTTCCAGAATACGGCTGGATTTCTGTTGATTCAACTTATGGACAAAGTGGATGGCTGGACAGTGAACATATAAAATTTGATGATGCAAATGACTCCTCAAATTCCAAAACAATGTTCTTTTACTATTATGGAGAAGGAGAATTATCCTTAGACTCATCAATAATTACAAAAGCAGAAACTACAAACAAGACTTTGCAAAAAAAAGAAATTTCTGCAAGTATAAATTTTAATACTAATGAAATAAAACCTGAATCCTATTTTCTTATGTGGATTGAATTTGATGAAGCTGATGCTTATATTCCAATTTCAAGTGCAGAACTTTCTACAACCAGCAGTATGGATGTTATAAGCAAAAATAATGCTGATGATTATGTTATTTTGAGTCCTGAAAAAAAAATAAAGAAGTATTATATCATAAAGATGGATGATGTTGAAATAGAAGAGAATTATTATCAAACTCATTCTTTTTCATTTTATATGCCTCTGCTTGGGAACATATCCGGCGAAATAAATGTTTCAAATGACGGAGAATATTTTTCACTTTTAGATGTTAGAGATTTAATTGAATTTGAAACAACAGAAATTTCCAGTTTAAAGTCGGACATAACTATAGAAAATGTAACTTATGAAAATAAAATTCTCTCTCTTGTGGAACTGCAGAATACAGGAAATATGATTGTTCCTGAAGCTGAAATCCTACTTGAAATTGATGGAAACAAAATTAAAAAAATTGAGAGGGATATTCTTGTTTCTGAAACAAGAAAAGTAACTATTGAAAATGAAACTTCCCTTGGAGCTCATAATGTAAGCATTATTGTAAAATATGGCAGTAACTTAATCCAAAAAAATTTTTTAGTTAATGCTGTTTCCAAACCTGAAATTTACTTTGTTTATGATTATTTAAAAGAAGCAAAGGAAGGAGAAAAAATAAATATCACTCTGAATATTACTAATAAGAATAAAACGAACTTAACAAAACTGGAGGTTGTATTTAATGAAAATGTTTTGACATTTTATCCTGAAACAGATAATTTAGAAATTATACTCGAATCTCCTCAGTTAAGTTCTGAAAATAATAAATTTAATTTGAAAATTGACTATTTTGATGATTATTTAAAAAAATCAACTGAAGAGGAAATTATTGAAGTTTATGCCAAATCAGAGGATATTCTTTCAATTATCATTAATCTGATAAAAGAGTTATTAAATAGAATTTCATCATTATTTTAATTGTTTTCAAAAAGTTTATAAGGACTATGCTTTTGAAAAAATAATATGGTTAAATTTCCAGAAGCAGAAAAGAGACTTTTTACAAATATGTTCATATGTTCTAAATGCAATGCTAAAGTAAGGGCTTCTCCATTAAAAGTAAAAGCAAAAAAAGTTCTATGCAGAAAATGCAAAAGCAAACGTCTTAGAATAAAGAAAAAGCTAAAAAAGACTAAGTAAATGTAAAATAGTATGATTTATGATTTAATATCTGC
>CAZVOT010000032.1:0-10315 GCA_964628775.1 Candidatus Woesearchaeota archaeon | reverse complement strand
ATTCAAAATAAAACAAAATTTAAATAACAAAGGATATTCTAGAAATACAATGGACAGATTTTTCAATCCAAACTCTATTGCAGTAATAGGAGCTTCTAGTGAAGAAAAAACTGTAGGCAATGTTGTTTTAAAGGAACTGTTAAAATCAGGAAAAAAAGTTTTTCCTGTAAATCCCAACAGAGTTATGATTTTGGATAAATTCTGCTATAAAAGTATTTTAAGTATCGAAGAAAATATTGATTTAGCTATATTCTGTGTTCCTGCACAGATAATTCCTCCTTTACTAGAAGAAACCGGGAAAAAAGGAGTAAAGAATGTTATCATTATAAGTGCCGGGTTTTCTGAAATCGGCGCTGTTCTTCTTGAAGAAAGAATCCTTGCTATTTCAAAAGAGTATGGTATGAGACTTCTTGGTCCTAACTGTTTGGGAGTTTTAAATCCGCCGAATTTCAATGCTTCTTTTTTTGAAGGAAATGTAAAAAAAGGAAAAATTGCTTTTATATCTCAGAGCGGAGCTCTTGGAGTTGCTATGCTTGATAAATTCAAAAAAGAAGAATACGGGCTTTCTGCTTTTGTTTCTGTTGGAAATATGACTGATATTGATTTTTCTGATTTAATTTCTTATTTTGAGAGAGACAGCAATACAAAAGTAATATGCATTTATATGGAAGCATTAAAAGACGGAAGAAAATTTATGGATTCTGTTCTTTTTGCAAAAAAACCAATAATTGTGCTGAAAGCAGGGAAAGGAAAAATTGGACAGATGGCGGCAGGAACTCATACAGGAGCTTTGGCTTCTGATTCTAGAGTTTATTCCGGTGCATTTGTACAGTGCGGTGCTATTGAAGTTGAGACACTTGAAGAAATGTTTTCTCTTGCAAAAGCAATTGAGTGCTGTGATAATCTTAATCAGTTGAATAATGGAATTATAATTACAAATGCAGGAGGGCCTGCTGTCCTATTGTCTGATTATCTTGAAAAAAATAATGTTAATTTGATAGAACTTTCAAAAACAGCAGTTGGCAGACTTTCTGAATTTCTTCCAAAGGCATGGAGCCATAATAATCCTGTTGATATAATAGGAGATGCAAAGGCAGAAAGATATTCTCAGGTTTTTGAAATGCTTAAATTTGAAAAATTTGATTTTTCTGTCTGTGTTTTAACACCACAGGCAATGACTGAACCCAGAGAAACTGCAAAATTATTCTGTGATTTTGTAAAGAAAACAAAGAAACCGGGTTTTGCTTTGTTTATGGGCGGAGAGAGAATAGATGATGCAAAGGCAATTTTTGATGAGTTTAATGTGCCTTGTTTTGAAAGTCCAGAAATTCTTGCAAAAACACTTTATAATATACAAAAAATAGAATAAAATATTACTTTATAATACTTTTAAAACGCTTTTAAATTTGTTATTGCAATGTTGTTTTTAGATTTAGATAAAAAGAAAGGAGAGATTCCTAAATTAGATTATTCTCTTTTGGAAAAAATGGGAATTACAGATAAAATTATCAGTGATTTTTTAGAAAGTATAAAAATACCAGAAGAAGCAATTGAAGAAATTTTTGTTTGTTTAGGTATTGCTGATGAAAGAACAACAATTAATTATCTTTTAAGAAAAGGAAAGTTAGTTTTAACAATAAAAGAAAAAGAAATTTATGCAATTATCCCTAATCCTATTTCTTCTGAAAAAAATCCAAAAGAAATTCTGCTTAAAAAATATTTTAGAGAAAAAGATTTGAGAAGTATTACTGCATTGCTTGAAAGTTTAGATAAAGAATGATTACTTAATCCTGAAATCAACTGCAAAAATTCCTTTTTCATTTACTATTGCCGGATTTAAGTCAACAGCTGTTATTTTTTCGGTTGAAATCATCTGGGAAACATTAAATAAAAAATCAGCAATTTTATTCTCATCATAATCTCTTCCTCTTGATTTTATTATCTCAATAACTTTTGTTGATTCTATCAGTTCAAGAGCTTCTTCTTTTGTAATTGGTGCAGTTCTAAACTGAATCTCTTTTAGTATTTCAACAAAAATTCCGCCAAGTCCAAATGCTATTACACTTTTAAATACAGGGTCTTTTTTTGCACCGACTATAAGTTCAATACCTTCTATTTTTTCCTGAATTAGAATACCTTCAAATTCTAATTTATTCTTCTGCATTATTTCTTTTATCTTGTAAAATGCAAGAAGAGCATCTTCTCTTTTTGTTATATTTGAGAAAATGAGTCCTAAGTCGCTTTTGTGGATTCCTGTTTTTGAAAACGGCTTTAATACAATAGGATATTCAAAGTCCTTTATTATATCTGAAAGAGTTTTTTCTGAAAAAATAAGAGCGGTTCTTGCTGTTTTTATTGAGTATTTTTCAAGAATACTCCACATTTCCGTGAATTCCATTGTAATCTAGAATTGTTTCTTATTTTAAATAAATTTTTATATGTTGTTTTTCTTTTTTATTAAACAGTGATAGAGATTAGATTGCATGGAAGAGGCGGACAAGGAGCTGTTTCTGTTGCTCAGATTTTGGCAATTGCAGCACATGAAGACGGTTATTATTCTCAGGCATTTCCTATGTATGGAAGCGAAAGAAGAGGCTCGCCTGTTGTAAGTTTTGTCAGGATTGACAAAAAACCTATAAATTTAAGAAGCCAGGTTTACGAACCAGACTATGTTATTATTCTTGATCCTTCTCTTGTAAAAGTTGTTGATGTAAAAAAAGGACTAAAACCAAAAGGAGAGATTATGATTAATTCCAATAATAAGATATGCATTGAAGGATTTACAACTTTCTGTACAGATATAAGCGAGGATGCAAAAAAAATACTTGGAGCAAATATTGTAAACACCGGCACTGCTGCTTTGTTTATTGCAATTACAAAAATAATATCTCTTGAATCATTAAAAAAAGCAATATCAAAAAAATTTCCAGAAGAGATTGCTAAAAAAAATATTCTTCTTGTTGAGACGGTTTATAATAAAGCAGGGAAGGTGAACAAATGAATTTTAATGAAGGTGCTGTTGTAAAAGATGCAGGTAACTCTAAAGAAAACAAAACTGGAAGCTGGAGAAGCAAGAAACCGATTATTATATTTGACAAATGCAAGAGATGCGGAGTGTGCTGGATGTTCTGTCCTGACAATGCCATTCACAAAACAAAAACAGGAGCATTTGAAATTGATTATGATTTCTGCAAAGGATGCGGAATATGCGCAAGAGAATGTCCATTTAAAGCAATAGAAATGCAGGAGGAGGAAAAGTAAGAATGGCTTTTGTTGATTTTCAGTACGGGAAAAAAGAAGTAATTTCTGGAAGTGATGCTGCTGCAATTGGAGCTAAACTTGCTAGAGTAAGAGTTGTTCCTGTTTATCCTATTACTCCGCAGACAATTGTGTGCGAGAGACTTGCTGAATTTATCAACAATGGAAAGATGGATGCAAAAATGATTCATGTTGAATCAGAACATTCTGCCTGTTCGGCTGTAATTGGTTCTGTTTCTGCTGGAGCCAGAACTTATTCTGCAACTGATTCGCAGGGGCTTGCTCTTATGAATGAAATCTTATTTGTTGTTTCTGGGCTGAGGCTTCCTGTTGTTTTTGGAATTGCAAACAGGGCGCTGTCTGCTCCAATTAATATATGGTGCGACCAGCAGGATTCTATTTCTGCAAGAGATTCCGGCTGGATTCAGCTTTACTGCGAGAACTGCCAGGAGATACTTGACACTACTTTAATGGCATATAAAATTTCAGAAGATGAGAAAGTGCATCTGCCAATTATGGTATGTTTTGACGGCTTTGTTTTGAGCCATGTTTATGAACCTGTTGATATCCCAAGTCAGGAAATGGCTGATAAATTTCTTCCTGAATTTAAAATAAAAAATATTCTTGATGTTAATAATCCAATCAGTATTGGAACTTTAGGAGCTCCTGACAGCTATATGGAATTTAGGAAACAGCAGGATACTGCAATGAAATCTGCTCTTAAAGTTATTCCTTTAGTTTCAAAAGAATTTAAACTGCAATTTGGAAGAGATTATGGCAATGGACTTGTTGAAACTTATTGGATGAATGATGCTGAGACAGCAGTACTTGCTCTTGGAAGTACAGCAGCTACTGCAAGAGATGTTATTGATAAAATGAGAAAAGCTGGGAAAAAAGTGGGGCTTATAAAATTAAAATCACTACGCCCTTTACCTGAAAAAGAACTCTGCAATATATGCAAGAACTTAAAATCAATTGCTGTTATTGACAGGGATATCAGTGTTGGAAATGAAGGTGCAGTATTTTCTGAAATAAAATCAGCTCTTTATAATGCAGGCATAAAAATAAAAGCAACAAATTTTATAATGGGGCTTGGAGGCAGGGATATACGTCCGATTGATATTGAATATGCAATTGAGAACTCTGGAAATGGCGGAGTAATATGGGTGAATGTAAATGGAAAGTAAATGGATAATAACTTCTCTCGCAGTTTATTTAATTTCTTTTATAGTTTTGTCTTATGTTACAATCAGGGTTATACAATATTATCCTGAGTATGTTCTTGGCGGACTTGCAAGTTTGTATGTTCTTGGCGCTGTTTTTGTAGGTGTTATAATTTATTTTATCTCAGAAAAATCAAAAGAAAGACAACAGCTTGAAGAATATTACAAATGGAGACAGCAGTACCAATTTGGAAGTGCAGATGAAAAATATCAGGAACAGTGGAGAAATTTACAGCAAAGACCTCCTTCGCCTCCTCAAAATAATCAGGGAACTGGAGGGACTTTATGATTGCGGGTTTTTCTGAAGAAGAATTTTTTGAGTCTGGACATAATGCATGCGCTGGATGCGGACCTGCAATTGCAATCAGGCATATTTTAAAATCAGCCGGCAAAAATACAATTGTAGTTTCAAATACTGGGTGTATAGAAGTTGTCTCAACTCTTTATCCCAGAACTGCATGGAAAGTTCCTTGGATACACGGTGCTTTTGAAAACGGCGCTGCAATTGCATCAGGAATAGATTCTGCTTTATCTGCACTTGGAAAAAGAGAAGGAGTGAATATAATAGTAATTGCAGGAGACGGCGGAACTTTTGATATAGGACTGCAGGCGCTTTCTGGAATGGCTGAAAGAGGACATAAGGTTCTTTATGTCTGCTATGACAATGAAGCTTACATGAACTGCTTGTCACTTGATTCTTTAATCTTTACTGAAAAAGGACTTAAGAAAATAACTGAAATAAAAAAAGGAGAAAATATTTATGCTTTTAATCAAAATAACGGAAATTTAGTTTTGAAAAAATGCACTGGTGTTTTTGACAATGGAAAAAAAGAAGTTTATGAACTTTCTACACTGCACCACAACATAAAAGCAACGGCAAATCATCCTTTCTTGGTTTTAAAAAGAAACGGCAGAGGAAAGGAGAACACACTTATTTGGAAAACATTATCAGAACTTAAAAGAGGGGATAATGTTATAGTTCTAAAGAATCTAAAAAAAGGAAGGTCATTTGAATTTGAAAAGATAACTCTCTCAAAAAAAGGAGATTATAAAGTGAGTAAATTAAATTACTCACAAATACCAAAAAAATCAAATCCTGAAATTATGGAACTACTTGGGATTTATGTAGGTGACGGATGGACAAGAGCAGAAAAATCAGAAGTAGGTTTTGCTCTTCCTGAGAATAAAAAAGCAAGAAAAAGACTGCTTGAACTTAATGATTTGACTTTTAAGTGTTCAAATATAAGAAAAAATAAGATGTATGTTTATCTGAATTCTGTCAATATTGCAAAATTTATAGATTCTCTTGGTTTTTTAAAAGGAGCAAAAAATAAAATAATTCCTGGATGGGTTTTTACTCTGCCTGATATAGAGAAAGAAGCATTTGTAAAAGGACTTATGCTCTCTGATAGATATAAAATAGGGGAGAGTTGCAGGTATGTTTCTGCCAGTTTTGAATTATTGAAAAGATTGAGGCTGTTCTTGAATACAATGAACTACAGAACAGGAAAAATTCACAGGCAGAAAAAAGAAAAAGGAACTTTATGCGCTGGCAAGGAGCTTAAAAAAGATTCAGAATATGGATATGTATGTTTTAGCAGAAGAAATGATATTATCAAAAATAAATATGAATCACAGCATAAATACCAGAATTTCCTGTTTGGAAACAAATCTTTTGAAATGGAGAGAATATCCAATATAAAACTTTTAGGTGTTATACCTACACTGGATTTGAGAGTTGAAGGAGAACATAATTTTATTGCTGACGGCATAGTTGTACATAATACTGGCATTCAAAGAAGCGGAGCTACTCCAAAATATACTGCAACAACAACATCTCCTGCTGGAACACTTATACATGGAAAAGAAAGATGGAAAAAACAAATTTCTTTTATAATGGCTGCACATGGAAGTCCGTATGTTGCAGTTGCGAGCATTGCTTACTTAAAAGATTTGGACAATAAAGTAAAAAAGGCTCTCTCTTATAATGCTCCTACTTTTATTCATGTCTTGGCACCATGTCCTGTCGGATGGGAGTATGATTCCTCTTTAACTGTACAAATTTCTAAACTTGCTGTTACGACTAATTTCTTTCCTATTTATGAAATTGAAAACGGCGGGATAAAAATAAATTTAAAACTTGAAGAGAGAACTCCTTTATCTGATTATATAAAACTTCAAAAGAGATTCAAGCACTTAACACCTGAAGAAATTGAGTATATGCAGAAAAAAACAGATGAATCCTTTGAGTTTTTAAAAAGCCTGGAATCAAAAGGAAAATTATTCCAGCAGGTAGTTTTATGGTAATAATATATTTTTTAGATAATTAAATTAATTATGAAAATAATTAATTCTACCAAAGATTTTGACAGTATGTATAAAAAGCTTAGAAAAATATAAACTAATTGCCAACCAATAGTGAAACTTTTTTAATTCTATTTCTTTTTTTTATACATACTGAGCCCGTAGCATAGTTTGGATAATGCGTCAGCCTCCTATCAATCTGTTCTTCAATGAAGGACAGTTGGCTCTGAGGAAACAATGAAGACACTGACCTACGCTGAGAAGAAAGTTGAAGACCCGGGGTTCAAATCCCCGCGGGCTCGCTTCATATTCTCATTTGCCTGCGGGTACCAAAAGGAACTTTTGAGAACCTAAGGGCTCGTTTCATTAATTTCTTATGAGCCCAAGGGCCAGAAACAAGCAAAGCGAAGTTTCGCTGTCCGCGGGCTCGCTCACTTTGTTTTGCCAAGCGGGTACTAAAAGGAACTTTGAGGATTCTCATAATTGTTTTATGACTTTTAATAGGCAGAGAATAGTCTAATAATTTTTAAGAGTATTACTTTAACATTATTTAAATTTTTTTTTAATATGTTAATTAGGATGTTAGAGGCATAAAATATTCTTTGAATCAAGAAAGGTAGGAGAATTACTTGATAATTTTTTAAAATCAAAATTTGAAAATTATGATGTTTTTTAGCAGTAAAAGGAACACCTTTTGTTGTTTTTAACTGCTATTCTGAATTTAAACCCTTAGATACTCCATTGTTTGAGATAGTTAACCTCTACTCAAAGAAAGATTATAGCTATTCTTTGTTTAATCTTCTTTTTAGACAATCTAATTTTTTATGCTTTGGACTTATGTCTAATTCAATGATTATAAGATTAAAGAAAAAACCAGATAATTTTGAAGAGAAACTTGAAAGGTATGAATATTCTTTATCTATTGGTTCAAATGATAAACCTGTGAATTTATTTAGGGATAAAAACAGGTTTATTTACTTGTGTCCGGATTCTAATTCTATTTATTTCAGTTCTGATGAAAAAACATCCGAAGATGTTGAAGCAATTGTCAATAACCCATAGCAAGATTTTTAATTTTTTTCTTTTTACTTATTATCAATGGCAATACTTGAAAATGTTTTTCTTTCAGATATTACAAAAAATGCAGAGGAAATTGTAAATTACACAAACATAGAAGATATGGATATTTATCTTTCTGGAATGAATCTTCTTTTTTCTTTTTATAACAAATCAATGTATATAAATAAAAAATTAAAGAGCAGTAAGAATAATATTCTTGAATCTTTATCAAATAAAAAAAATGAAAATAATGTTGTTTTAAGAAATAACTCCGATGAACATTTAATTCCTCTATACTTTTTTGCATTGAAAGAAATGGGCTTTTCTGGTTTTAGCAGAATTAATAACTTTAATGCTGTTTCTATTCCTTTTCTTAGACTAAATGAAGAAATTTCTTTTTTAGAAACAGAGGCCGAAAATTTCGGGTTTGAATCAAGAGAAAAGATAAATTTTTTTGAGATTAAAAAAGGAGAGAATGAAATTATTCTAAATGAAAATAATGCAATGCTTTATACTCCAAATAATGAAACAGTGAATTTAATTGCTCATATCCTTGTCAAACTGCCGATTAAATTTTTAAGAGGAATAATTTAGAGTCCACTCAAAACATTTTTAACTTTTTAGGAATTGTTTATTATTTAGATGGCTGAAATACTTGAAAAAATACTTGATAATCCTCTTAAAAATAATATTATGCTGTTTCCTTATCCTGATAATGAATCTATACTTAATTTACTTGGACTTCCATGAGAGACAGATTTTACAGGAAGTATAGCAATCAATAATCCTCTTCCAGAATTTAAAAAAGACAGCAGAATTTTTTTGAATATGGCAGAAGAACAGGGTTATGATTCAGGGATAATAAATGAAAATGGCGCTCATTACACCTTTGTCAAATTATCCGATGAGGAGTATATCCTTCTGACTTCAAAAAATGCTGTTATTTTCAAGCCGAGCCAAAAATCTGTGGATTTTGTAAATAGATTGTATTATAGCTTCTCATTTAAAAATCAGGGCTCATCTTTTTAGTTTAATCTTAAATTGGAATTATCTCAACAAATAGTGTATAAAGTAGAATTCAATTAGAAATTTAATTTATCTCCTTCTTTTGTTTTTGTTTTTTTTATTGTTCCTGAAGGCAGTTCTATAAAATACTTAGCAGGAACTTTTGGTTCAATGTATGATTTAAATGGAGGAATTTTTTTCTTTAAGTCAATTACTATATAATCCTTGTTAAGCCAGAGTATATCAAAAGGAATAAAGCAAAACCAAGAATGGATTGCACTTGCAAATTTTGATTCAAAAGGAATATAGAAAATATAAGCAGTATTTTTAAAATGTCTTTTGAACATTATGCCTTTAAACTGACTGAAGAAACTTCTGCACTCTATAATCTTCTCTGCAAGAACTGTTTTTTTTGTTATATTCTCAAGCATAACAATTGATTTAAATGTATTTTACTTATTATTAATTTTGCTTCTAAAAATTGTCTTTTTAGCGAAAAATTTTATAAGAATAGATGTATTGAATTAATTTCTCACTTCTAAAAAAAATTATTCAAAAACAAAGGACTTAAAAAAAGAGAATAAGTAAATTTCTTTTTGATGGAACAATTTCAAAACCAAACTTTTCTTCAAAATACCGTCTTAGAACAACCTTCTATTGATTCTCTGCTGGAAGATATAAGGATTTACAGAGAACCTGTAGATGTTCACTTTGCGATGGATAAACTAACTTCAATATCAGGAAAAAATGGAATGTTGAGGGATTACCTGAAAAATCCTGAAAATTTAGAAAAAGTCAGAAAAGCTGTTTTATCACTTGTTGAAGAAGGAGGTTATCTTGATTTAGAAAGAGCCGGCAGACTATCTGGTTTTTTTGGGGAAAACCTTTTTTCTTTTAAGAGTGAGACAGTTAACCCAAAAGAAGCAGTATCTGACTTTATCCAAGAAAAATTAAATTTTTTAGTTTTAGATAATAAAAACAGAGAGAATTTTTCTCTTGGAAGAGCATACAGTTTAAAGTCAGTAATTTATGAGATTATAAAAATATCAAAAAATTATGGACTTAATTTGAATTTACAAGAGAAGTCAGTTATTGACAGCTCTCTTTTAGATATTACGAAATCTTTTGAAAAAACAGTTTTTGAAACTGGACTGCATGAAGATTA
This sequence comes from Candidatus Woesearchaeota archaeon, assembly GCA_964628775.1. Classification (GTDB taxonomy): domain Archaea; phylum Nanobdellota; class Nanobdellia; order CAZVOT01; family CAZVOT01; genus CAZVOT01. The sequence continues at coordinate 301 of CAZVOT010000032.1, read as the reverse complement.
TGTAAAAATATATTTCAGAGAGCTTTTTGAGTTAAAAAATGACTTTCCTGTTTTTTATGAGGAGTATACAACCTTAAATAGAGAAATAATAAATGATTTTAAGAAAAGCTTAATAGATTATAAAAATAGAGTTTTTGAAGAAGTAGATTCACTGATTTCTAAACTACTATAACTTTTTATTTTTAATTATTATAATCTATTTTTGGGTCCGTAGCGCAACGGATAGCGCGGCTGGCTTCGAACCAGAAGGTTCTGGGTTCAAATCCCAGCGGACCTACTATTTTCTACTGCTTGGGATTTG
>CAZVOT010000031.1:6947-10530 GCA_964628775.1 Candidatus Woesearchaeota archaeon | reverse complement strand
ATGATATTAATGATTCTATCTATGGAAAAATTGCAAACTTTTTAGAATTAAAAAAAGATAATAAGATTAAACCATCATTTTTTAGGGTTTTTGAAACTCAGGGAAGAATTTATGGAGATAATGTATATGGTGGGCGAAATTTTGCTTTTTCTGAAATTCTTAAATTAGATGATGAAAAAGATATATCTGATAACTTTACTCAGTTATTAGATAATAATCCTTTTTTCTTTTTTGATTTTTTAAGAAAAAGGAATTATAATTTTTTGTCACTAATTAAAGAAAATAAAATAACATTAAGTGATACAAAAATTGATAATCCTGGACTAATTATAAATATGCCTTCAAAAGGAAGAATTGAAATAGAAAAACTCCCTACTAATTTTGATTTGCGTTTTAATAATTTGAATAATTTTCAAAAATTAATTGCTTTGAATCTTTCAGTTGAGAATAATGCTGAAATAACTAAAAATAATAAAATGGAAAATTTAATTTTTAAATATGCTTTTGGAAAAGAAAATATCAATGAACTTCTTAATGAAATAAAAAGTTCAGGAAGTTTTATTGATGAAGATTTTAGTTCTGCATTTCATTATCTTGCTCTTTTTGGAGATACAGGCCCTATTTTGTGGAGTGATAATTTCAAGAGTAGATTGGCAAATGGACTTTCTGGATTTATGCCAAAAGATAGAGAGACATTGGATGATAAAATTGAATTTTATAATAACATTGAAGATGGAATAAATAGTGCTGTAAGTATATTTACTGCTGATTCTGCTGATGGAACAAGTATTCCTAGCATAATAAAAAAAATTTCAGAAAAAGAGTTGAAAAATACATTACTTTCTGAGTGGATTTTACCAAAAAGCGCAAAAGAAAGATTTTTAGCAGATGCTCCTTTAGAAACTCTTTTAGTTTCTTCTTTTAGAGAAAAAGATGACAGAAGGTTAAGGGTATTTTTTGGAAGCAATAATTACAATGATTTTTTGACTGAAACAATATTTGGACATTCTCTTTCAGATTTTGAATTCTTCGGCAGTTTGGCTAAACTTGGAGATGCTCTTGATATTAAAAATTCAAATATTGGAAAGAGATTAAACCTTGCCAAGGAATTCCTTAAAGTTTATGGAGATACTCTTGGATTTAAAACACCTGTTAATCCAGGCACTATTACTCCAAGCAGCAGTCCTAATGCATTTAATTTGGAAAATGATTTAATTAGAACTACTATAAATTCAAATAATTTCAATGTTCTTTCTGCAAATCTTTTACAGAATATTGTAACATCTGTTTTTGTTGAAAATCCTTGGATGAAAAATGACACAAATCTTGGGGTTTCTGTAATAAAAGGACTTGCTTATACTGTTTTTAAATCAGAGTTATCAAATCAGGAAAAACAAAGAAATGAACTTTTAGGATTAATTAAAAATAAAGTTCCTGAATTTACAATAAATAATCTTAATACTAAAATAAAAAATGTAAAAAATGATTTTACAATTGATAATTTGTTTGATGGAAGTTTGGAAATTGACAGAGATGGAAATATAACAATTCCAAGTCTAAAGATAAGTAAAAATGTTGAAGATAATATAACAAAATTGAGAGAGGAAATTCTTTTGTCACCTGAAAAAACCATTTGGGCTTATCTTAATATTTGTAGAACCCCAGATGCATTTGATAATTCTCAAAATATTGCAGGAACAATAGATGATACTACTTACAATATCTTGACGATTCTTGCTGCAAGAGCGGATTTATTCAGCAATTTTAATAAAAATGACTATTCAAATAAAATATCCTCTATTTTAACTTCATTTTTAACAACAAAACCAGAACTTGCTGGTGATATGGACACATTATTTGAGGACTTTTATTTTAATCCAATGGTGGGGGATACTATTAATAAATGCAGGAAATCTTTTAATGCTATTTTAAGGCACGACAGAATAAAAGCACTTAGAATGCTTAATGAGTATAAAATAGATTATTCAAGATTAAATGATAAAATAAATAACCCTCAGCAGACAATCTTAGAATTTATGAAGAAAAAAATAAATGCGGTTGTAGAGTATTCTTTAAATAATCCTTTAATTGAATACAATTATGGTGATGCTGGAAATAAACAATTAATCTTTGCAATACAGAATATACTTCAAACTGTAAATAGTATGCTGTTTCAAGAGGAACCTAATTTATTCTTTGCAGATGTTTTCCCTGAACTTAAGAATCAGAAACTTGAAGATAGAATGAATAATCTTAGATTTGGGGATAATATTTCAAAAGAAGCATATAAATTCTTAATGCAGGCAAGAATAAACAAGAGAGATTTCTTTGATTTTGATATTGATTTATTTAATCTTGAACTGCTTAAAAATAATGAAATTCTAAAAAGAATTAATTGGGATAATCCTAATTTAAGAGCAGTTCATTCAATTCTTGATACTGCTTATAATGAGATGAAAAATTATGTATGGACAGGCAATAACGAAGGAGTTAAACATTTTCTTGAGGAGAACATAGATATCTCCGATTGGGTAATAAAAACAGTTGGAGGAAATTATTTTGATTTTGCAGGGATTAATGAGGAAAACATAGAAGAAGAAAAAGTAAAAAATTCAATAATATATTCAACCGCAGTTTATTCAATGATTTCAAATGGTATTTTTGAAAAAAACATCTTTGGGGATATTCTCACAAAAAATAATAAAACTATGAATTTGTACTATCAGACAATGGGGGAGAATTTATCAAATATTTTGAATGATATGAGCAATACCCTTTTATCTGGTTTATTATCTGAAAAAAAGAATAATATAAAACGGATGGATTTTAATGAAAGAAAGAGTGCAGTCATCAAGGCATCAAAAAATAAAAAATTTCAAGCAGAACAATATGGTAATTTTGTCTTGGCAAAGATACTACTCAAACAAGAACTTGAAAATAATGGAAGAAGGGCTGAGTTTTGTTTAGCTTATCAAGATAATGAGATGTATAGTTCATTGAAAGAAGCTTCAGAAAGATTAATTAACCTTCCTGACTATGTAAGTATGATACCCCCTATGCAAACTCCTTATTTAACGCATTAAATCAATAGAATGTGAAAAATATGACTGGCAGGACAAATAAAAGAAGACAACATACCAAAAAATCTTCTGATGATTTAGATCCAAACGATTCTTTTTTAAAAGCATTAACTAACGCTTGGGATAATAGCGATTCATCAGATGACTTGAAAAATGGAAATGATAATACTAAAGAAAAACCAGACATTAAGAAGGAGGTTTTACCAGATTTTCAAAAAGAAGGACATAATTCTTTGGAAGAAATTGATATTCATCAACAGGAAAAGGAATTACCAGGATATACCTCAGAAGTACTTCCCATAAAACAAGAAAATCAGCAGAGGACGGATTTATCAGAGAGATTACCACTAATTAGAAAAAATAAAAATCAGAATGTAAGTAATTCATCAAAACCTTTAAAAGATTTATCATCATCTAATTCACTACCTAAAAGTAATGAGGTAAAAATGAGTAAAGATATGCAAAATATAAATGAGATACAAATGCAGAAAACTTTTTTTAAG
>CAZVOT010000031.1:0-6847 GCA_964628775.1 Candidatus Woesearchaeota archaeon | reverse complement strand
GCTCTTAAAACTTCAAAAGAAAAATATAATTTAATCAATAACATATTTAATGTGGAAGGAGTAAATCTTAGGGAGAATTTTACTTTAAAAAATGATGCGTCTTCTTTAGCTTCTTTGAATAAAATTGAAAAGGATAAAGAAAATTATATTAAATTCTTGACAAGCAAGAGATTTTTAAATATGTTTTTAGCTCAAAGCGGTGCTATTTTTAGATTTAGTATTGCTTCAAAAGAAGAAATAGATTATAATGGGATAACTACAGCTAGTAATGAACTATTATCTAGATTAAATCAAGGACCTAAAGAGGAATACTCTCTTCTTGATTCATTGAGAGAGGAAATGAGATTACTCCAAGCTTAGGAATAAAACTTCGTTTTAAGGTTTAATTCAGGGGAAAAATCATAACCACAACACTGCGGACTTGCGTCCTTGTGAATGCAGACTTCGTCTTTGTGTTCAAGGGTGAGAAACCTTGAACTTTTGGTTTTTTTCAAAAACCAAAACCTATGCGATTTCATCGCAAGGTTGCGATTATTTCATAACCGCAACCTTTATAAATAAGTAACTACTATAAAGTAATATCAAATTTAATAAAAAAATAAATGAGGTGATTTAAAATGGCAGGCGATAAACCAACTGAAAAGGATTATGGAAAAGAATTACAACAAAGCAATGATGCATTTTATAATTTGGCAAAAACTCAAACAAATTATGTAATGACTTTAACTCTTTTAGACCAAGGAGATTTTTTGAGTCAACAGGCAAAAACAAAAGTATTGCAAGAACAGTATAATTCAATAATGACTAACCTAAAAAAATTAGGATTTAATGACAAACAAGGGGATGTATTTGCCCGTGATGCAATAACAAGAGGAATGGGAGATATTGCAACAATTGTCTTCAATAAACCTGAAAACAAAATACTTGATTTAATTGATAACAGAAGAAAACTTGAGCAGGAAATAGAAACAGTAAACAGAACTAAAAGCCAGAAATCACTTGATGAACTTTTAAAACCACAAAAACCCGCAGCAGCTTAAATAACTTTTAACTAAGGTATTTTTACCTTTTTCTTATATTTTTTCTGATTATTTTTAATAATATAAACCTTGAATCATAATGAAAGGTTTTGTAAATAACTATTATGAAGTTGATTTTATTTTGAAAAATAAAGATAATACTTTGTCCTGCATAAATGTTTCTTGGACTGATGAGATACCTGAGAGAGAAGAAAGAGCATTGATTGAAGTTAAAAAGAAATTTTCAAAAATAAAAGAGACACTAATTTTAACAAAAGATACTGAAAAGAATGAAGAAGAAATGAAATATGTTCCTCTTTGGAAATGGATGCTTGAAGAGAATTAAGGCATACTTTTCATTTTAATTCTGTTTTTATTGATAATTCCCTGCATATATTTTATGTATTCATCTGCTTTTAGCATCAATGATTCTAACTTATCCGGGTCAACTCTTTTTATTTGTCTTGTCACTATTTTTTTCATCATTGTGTAAAGGCGAAGATAAGTTTCTATGTATTTCTTCGGCACATTAAGTTCTTTTTCCAAATAAATTGGAATTTTTTTAGGTTCTTTTGGTGTAATTCCTGCTGACATTAGTGCAGAATGGCTTGAATTTGAAACAGCCCAGTATAAATCATCTATACCTGCTAGAACATGAATTTCTGCTCCTCTAAGAAGTGCTTTGGCTTTCTGCATATTTGCATTAATTGCCTCTGTTGAAGGACGAATTCTTCCCATTTCAAGCAGTTTTTTTAAGGGTTTGATAAATCCTGTGTCTACTATAGGCTTGCAGTCCTTTATTATTGTATACATTACAGGATCGCAGAGCCTAACTGCATCCCAGAAATTAGTCAAGGAAACTGTTGTAATGTGAAGAGTATCAACTGCATTTAATTCTGCTAATATCTTTCCAAGTCCTAAATTGTAAGAACCCACTATTTCAGGAGTTATTTTGAAAGTTGTATCATCAGTAATTACCATCAAATCAACATCATTTCTTTTTCCTTTTTCTCTTGAAACAGAACCAAATAGCACTATTGCCTGAATGAAACCACCCATCTCTGCTGTTATTTTTTTTGAGAAGTCATAAATTAGAGATAATTCTTTTTCAGTTATTCTGCCGGGATTTTTATTTCTAAGCCGTATTCTTTTTTGAAGTTCTACCATTCTGTCAATAGGCATATTAAAAGAAAAGCAGATAGCAGTATTTAAATTTTACAGGAAAGGATATATTTACAAAAATTACTTAGGGAGATATTTTAGTTTTTTTGGTAGTATAATAGCAGATAAAAAATCCTAAATTTTGTGTTAACTCTACTTAACATAAAAGTAAAAATCTTATCAGATTTTTATCTTCTTAAGCAGGATATATACTAACTGCTAGTTAGTATAAATATCATTTTTTGCTAAGTGGCATTTAGAATATATCTTCTATCCAAGAGCCGTAGAAGTAATGTTCTTTCTGGTCCATATGAATTGGGTCAACTGGTGTTGATGCTATATAACTCGGACCGAAGGCAACTAAAGGACTTGCTCCTGACATATATAAATTAGGAAATGCTGACTGCATTGATGCAGCATAGCCAATACCCATTGTACTTCCAACTTCAAAAGTAGGATTAATCTCAATCCCCTGTTCTTTTAAGAATTTCATTATTTGTTCTATTTTTTGGTTTTTTTCTGCTTCTGTTTTTGCTGTTTCTCCAAGAGGCAAGTGTACATCCATATCACCGAAGTTTTCGTGAACATGAACATCTAAAATTGGGCCTTTTATTTGTCCTGCCATTTTTATTACATCTGGAGGAATTTCCTTTCCGTCAATTACCATTCCTTTTATTGTGTTTGCATGTCCAAAGTCAAAAGTAATGCCAAACATCTGATTTACTTTGTTTTCAGAAACTCCCATATTGATTAACTTGTTTTTTACTTTTTCATAAACTTCATTTACTTCCTGCGGACTTGAAAACATAAATCTAGAATCTGCATTTTCCAAAGTCATTTTAATGCCTGAGTCAATTGCTTTTTTTACAAGAGGTGCGTAATTATCTACAAAATTATTTACAATAACTTCCTTTCCGGATTCTATTGGATTTTTTATTTTTCCTTTAAATTCTGGAAATAAGCCTCCTCTATACTCTTCTGGAATATATGGGCCGAATCTCTCCCTGTTTGCTTTTACTAACTGTTTGGCTGATTCATAATTTAATCTTTCTAATTCTATTTTTTTTTCAAAATCTTTCTGGAATTCATCTAACTTTTTTGGATCCATCTTTCTGTACTCCCCAGATTCTATAAGTCTATTAGATTCCAACCAAACACCTATCTGCTCGGGAGTCATTCCTTTTTCCCTAAATTCTTTTATATTATCATCTATTTTTTTTAATTTTTCAAAATTGTCTTTATGCCCCACAGATAAATTTTCATTAAATACAATATTATGCATAAATTGTGTTTGTCTTTCTTTGTTTAATTTTTCTATGAAATTTTTTTTTATTTCTTCAATTTTGGCATAATCTTTTTTTTTCATTGCTTCTTCTATCAGCATTGCTTCATAAGTAGGCAGATGCTGGGCGCCTGCTTGTGTGTTTATGTTATCATATACCATTACTTGATTAGGCGGTAATGCCTGAAGAGTGTTTGAAACATGAGAGTTGATTAATTTTACACCTATTTCTTTTGCAGCTTCTATCCCTACACCCCAGTGTTGTTTTGCTCCTTCATTTAATTCCTTTACAGGATGAGCTAGTTCAAATTCCTGCATATGAGCAGGTGAATGCCAATGCAAATCAACTTTGTTTGCTTCTGCCATTTCACGAATTACTCGTCTTCCAGTTGTTCCAACTGTTGAAAATGAACCTTCTAACTGAAATTTTGGAGTTCCCCAGTTAATGGCTTCCATTGTGCCCATTTCAGGGCCAACTCCCTGCCTAATTCCCATACTTACACCCATTGCAAAGGGCATTGGTTTATATTCTTCGCTCATTCTTTTCTACCTTCTTATTATAATTTGTAAAAGTTTCATTAATATTAATATTTGTATATTGATTTTTTATTATCTTAGGTTCTGACATATCCACAGGGTTTTTTGTTATTGATATCTCCCTTTCCAGAGGAGATTCGTTTATTCTTGGTTTTTCTTCAAAAGGACTTTCTTCTTTTGGCATATAGTTTTTTGTTTTTATTGCAGAGGATTCTTCTAACTTTTCTGTGTAAGATTTTTTATCTCCTGTATCTGAATAGGATTTTGCACTCTCCATACTTGAATAAGTTTTTGTTTCTTTGTTTGTGTAAGGAGAATCTTTCTCTGTTTTTGGGATTAAGTTAATTGTAGTTATATGAGAATCTCTTGGAGGGGATTCAGTTTTTACCAACTTTTTTTCTTTTAGAATAACATCAATAGGACTAGAAAAAGAAAAGGAACGGATATTTTCATTTGATTTTATCTTGTTTAATGATTCTATTAATTTGTTTATTTCTTTTTTTAAGTCTTCGTCTTTTATACTTTCTTTTATCTTTTTCAGGAATTCTATTCTCTCGGAAGTGGATTTTATTTCTTTTAATTTCTTGATTATCTCTTCAAGAGTAATCTTCTTTTCATTTACCTGATTCCCTCTGTCCACCATTTCCATAACCTTTCTTCTTCTTTTATTGAGAAATCAGCCCAAGTTAACATTCTGAATTTTTTCTTGAATTTGACATACATATCATCGCCTTTTTCATCAATGAACTGTTCTGCTTTTAATTTGTATTTCTCTTCCTGATTCCCTCTTTTTGAAAGTCCTACATCAAATTTTTTAAATATGTCTGAAAATGCTTTACCTAAAGCAGTAAAACCTTCAATTATACCTGGATAGTCAGATTTTTTCTCTTTAAGTTTTGCTTGTTCTTCTTTTATACCATTTAAAAGGGAGTTAAGATATACTTCTGTTGGATCTGAGTACCATTTTAGAAATTCTTTTAGGAATTTATCCATTCTATAAACTCTTACTCTTAGATTAAATGTATTATTCAGTGCAGGAGAGGGACTTGCACCTATCATTGAAAAATTTGCTTCCATTACAGGAATCCAGTAATTAAAATCACCAAAGGGCTTGTCAGAAACCCATTCTTCGTCAATTGCTTTCTTGCTCATTTCTTTCCAAATTTCTGGAGTTATTTTTTCTGAATTTATTTTTGAGAAATCTTTTATGTTTTCTGATTCTATTACCTCTTTATTTTTTAAAAATTCCAGTATCTTTTTTTGTATGTCTGCTCCTGATTTCCCGCTCCAGCCGATTAGAATAACTTCACTTTTTACAACATTTGCAATTTCAAAAATAGAAGGATCAATTTTATCTACATCTTGAGTTAGCATATCCACACTTTTGATTTCAGGTCTTACCCAATCTTTGTATTTTTCTATTGTAAGCTTCTGTGCTGACATTCTTTCTTCCAGGATTTTTTTCATCATGTCTAAGGATTCTTTCCAGTTTGTTTTCCAGCTGGAATATTCTGCTAATTTTCTTTTTAGAATTACTTTTATTCTTTCATTTGTATTTAATGCATCAACATCTTTGTCTATTTGAGCTGAATCTTTTGCATCAACTTTAAAGAACCAGTCTCTTATTGTCAAGAACTGCAGGTTTTTTTCCATTGCTGCCATTGATGAAGCTCCTCTTTTTGTGTCAATAAAATCAACCCAAATTCCTTTTAGAGTGAGTTCGTCTGGTTTTCCACCTTCGTAGTATTTTAGAGATTCTGAAATTCTGTCAAAGTCCTTTCTCATTGCAACCTGAGATTTGTATATCTGCTGAATATAACCTAACATCTGGATTACTTTGTCAAGTTTTGCTCCTTTTTTTGACTCGCTTGCTGTCCATTCTCCACTTCTTCCAGAATACCTAAATGTGTCTTTTATTTTTATTACTTTAAACATTAAAGGGCCTGCCATCCAGCTTAATGTAAAATAATATGCAGGCTCAAGAGCTTTTGAAGAACTAAAATCAATTCTATATTTTGCTACTTCTTTTTCATCTTCTTTTGTCTGAGAAGGGGGCATGTACATTTTCCCCATATAATCTATATACTGAACTTTTCTTAAACCCATAAGGATTTATACTATATTTTAATTATAAAATGTTTTTGTTTTGTTTTAACAGCAAAAAATTAGAATTAAGGATTCGTTTATTTTTTGTATTTTTTTGATAAAAATTAAAATAGAGTAAGTAATATGTATAAAATTCTCTAGCGATATGCTTATATTTCTCTTTTAGATTATATTTTAATATGGGAATAAGAGATGTTTTTGATAATATAAAAGACAAAGTTGAAGACATAAGCGATAAAATACCTAAATTCGGCAAAAAAAAGAAGGATGATTTTGACTTGGATTTGTCTGATACTTCTTCCAAAAAAGAAGATACACTGGGCAGAGAACTTGAAGGAGATTTGGAAAAAAGCAAAAGTTTGGAATTTGAGCGTCCGGAACATAGAGATGCTTTTTCATCTGGAGATTTATTTTCTTCTGAAAGTCCAAGGGAAACACCAAGTTCTTTTCACGAACAGCAGATTCCAGTTCAGGGTATTAGTTCAAATGAACTTGGCACTTTAAATGCAAAAATAGAGACATTATCAGCTAAAATGGACACAATAAAAGCCCAGATGGAAACATTAATGCATAAAATTGATTCATTGACTAATAAAGAAAAGGAAGACCTTTCCAGAAATAAAAGGTATTATTAAAATGAATCTAACTTATTTTTTTTATAATTATTTTATTGAGCCATATACTACATTTGGAGGTTATAATCTTGTAAATACTCTTGTTTATGGAATCATTACAATAAGTG
>CAZVOT010000030.1:6940-10879 GCA_964628775.1 Candidatus Woesearchaeota archaeon | reverse complement strand
ATTTTAAATGTTTAATGTTGTTTTGTCAGAAACTGCTTATTCTCAACTAAAAGATTTACCGGGGTTTATTTCAAAAAGAATTTTTGAAAAAGTAAATAAATTATCCGAAAATCCACTGTCTCTAAATGTAAAAAAACTTGTTAATCTTCCATTTTATAGATTAAGACTTGGAGATTACAGAATCTTATTTGAATTAAATAACAAAAATAAATCAATTATAATAATAAAAGTTGGACACAGAAAATAAAATCCTATTTCTTTTCTTCTAAAAAGCTGAATAAATTATAAGCAGTATCTTTTGCACTTCCAACAAAAACAAAAAGCTCCTTGAAAAATACTGAAAATAGAATAACAAACACAGTATAGAAAATAAGCACAAAAAGAGAAGGAATAAAACTCACTATATATATCTGCCCGAAGTTTAAAGAAAGCAGAATACTTATGTAAGCAAAAACAAAGCAGGATATAAGCAGTTTTGAAACATGCTTCCAAGTTGATTTAATGCTTATCCTGCCGTTTACTCCTGAAATTGTAAAATTATAAACCATAATAATCAACCCTATCATTGAAAAGAAACTCATCCATATATTCTCAGTAATAACTATCAAAAATGAAAATATATATGATACAAAAAGCCCAGAAAAACTTAAAATTTCCCATTTCTCAATAAATTTCATATTTAATTATTAAAAAATTGCAATATTTAACTTTTTTCAGTTTATTACAATAGCAGGCTTAAAGGGTTCTGCCATTCCTGCTTTTGGATTTTTGCTTTTGCCTGCATTCTCAATTTTTACCTTGCATCCAAATTTTTTCTCAATAAATTTAAGAGAACTTTTTACTGCTTTAACTTCATCATCATTTTCAATTATAAAAGAAGGAATTTTGGAAGGCTCTTTTATGAATCTCTGTATAATTCCGGCAATTTCTTTTCCTTTTTCTTTAATAATCTTCTGGGGTAAAGAAAACATTATTTTCTTAATATCTCTCTCTTTTTTCACAACCTTAATTAGTTTTGAATATACAGAATACTTCCACAAAGGAGAAAGAATTATTCTAATTTCTTTCGGTTTTTTGTTTATTATTTTTATTATCTGCATAGTATCATTACAGATTTTATTTACAAGTTCTTCTCCTGCTTCAAGAACAGTATTATTCAGTTTCTCATCATAAACAGGGAATTTTTCAAGTGAAATAAAAGTCTTATTACCCAGTTTCTCCCATAACTCCTCAGCAGTATGGGGCATTATAGGAGCAATGAACTTAAGCAGAATTTCAAAAGCTTTCTTCTGGTTTTTTCCGCCTCTAAGAATACACCACTTGAAATCTTCAAGCAGAGGGAAAAATCCAACGTCAAGTGCTTTTTTAAAAGAGAATTCATCCATATATTTCCTGACTTCATTAATCTTTGAATTTGCTCTTGAAATTAACCATTTGTCAATATCATTTGCTTTCTTTTCTTTTTGTTTTGCAATTTTCTCTCCAAGTGAAAAAAAGTTTTCAGCGTGATTTTTATACTTAAAAACAATCTCATTATCCCACTCAATATCTGTATGAGCACTTCCAATATGAGCATAGTATAATCTCATTCCATCAACAGAATATTTTAAGGCGCATTCACCAATAGGTTCAGCTCCTCCTTTTGATTTTGAAATTTTGTTCTTTCCTTTTCCAAGAACCCACCAATTGACAAATATCCCTTTTGCCCAGAATTTCTTTGGAAGTATAGCAGTATGATTCATAATAAAAGGCGGGAAGTGAACAGTTTTGTGTTCTTTTCCTCCTAAATTAATATCAAGAGGATACCAGTAATCAACATCTTTTTTTATCTGTTCAAGCAGTATTTTCTTGACGCTTATTTCTCCTGTTTTTTTGGAAAGAAATACATAATCAAAAAATGCCTCATTCAAGTCAGAAACTTTCAGTTTTTTTTCATTTACATATTTTGAAACAAGATAATAAATAGGATAAAGTGTAGAATCAGAAATTGCCTCAATAGTCCATTTGTCATCAAAAGGAAATTTTGTTCCAAGCCAACTGCCTAGCCTTACACACGTTCTGTCAGAAAACCATTTTAAAACATCAGGAAGATTAACATAATAATCTTCAGGATAAATATTCATTTTCTTCCCCCATTCTATAGACTCTTTTGTTAATTTTTCATCGCTGTATTTGATAAACCACTGGTCAGGAACAAGCTTAATTACAACTTTTCCTCCGCACCTGCATATAACCTCTTCTGACAAATCATACATAACATCTGCTTCTTTTGATTTTATCATTTCTTCCTTTACTTTTTCCTTGGCAATTTCAACTTTCATGCCGGAATATTTAGAACAGTTCTGGTTCATAATTCCTGTGTGAAAACCAAGGCTGTAAACTTCTTTTGTAGCTGTTTCAAGTTTCTCCTTGTCTTTTTGGGATTTTATTTCCATTATTCTGCATATTTCTTCTGCAGGCATATTTCCAAGTTCTTCAGATTTAATTATAGAAATTGGTTTTATTGATTCTACTTCATTTTTATTTAGTCCGAATTTAGCAAGAAGAGAATCATCTTTTTTCAAATCCATCAAAGCAATATAATCATAAGGTGCATCAGAAGGAACAGATGTTACAATTCCAGTTCCTATATTAGGTTCAACAAAAGTTGATGGAAGAATAATTAACTCCCTGTGAATCATTGGAGCAATTGCTTTTTTTCCAATTAATTCTCTTCCAAAAATCTTTTCTAAAACTTTTGTTTTCTTTCCCTGATAAGTCAATTTTTCAAGGCATTCTTTGGAAATTATCCATTTTTCATTTTCAACAGAAGAGATAACATACTCAACATCATCTCTTATCCATAAGTTAGTCTGTCCAAAAACTGTCTCAGGGCGGAGTGTTGCTGCAATCAAAAACTTGTCTTTAAACTTGAATTTAAGTATAGTGAACTCCTGCTTTTCTGCATTTCCTCCTTTTGACAAATCTGTTTCAGAAGGGTCAACTGCAACAGGTCCGCATTCAACACAAGCAGGTGCAAAATAAGGTTTTTGTATTAAAAGTCCGAGATTATTTAATTTCTTAAACTGCCATTCAATGAATTTTCCATAATCAGGATTTATAGTTGTAGTAAATCTTCTAAAATCAGCAGAAAAACCAAATCTCTTCCAGTAATCCTCTACATATACCTTATTAAAAAAATGAACAACACTTAAAGGCTCTTCAAGTGATTTTATTTTTTCTTTTGGACACCCGTTATTAATCAGATAATCAATCCAAGCATGTTCGTTTTTTTTGACTTTTCTTGCAAAACCAATTGCAACATTTCCAGTTGCATGTGTGCCTACTGGAAATAAAACATTAAATCCAGCCATTCTTTTGTATCTTGCAATAGCATCTGTGTAAGTATATCCTCTCATATGTCCTATATGCAAGTATCCGGAAACTCCTGGATATGCAAATATTACAAAGAATTTTTCTTTATTATTTGGTTCTGCTTCAAAAATCCTGCTTTTTTCCCATTTTTTCTGCCATTTTTTTTCAATTTTCTGATAATTCATTTTAATTTAAAAAAGGACAGCACAGCATAAAAATATTATGTTTATTATAAAAAAATTAAAGTATAAAATAATACCTCAACAACATTTAAATAGAGTATTATTAATTAAAAAAGTATGAATACATGCGAATCATGCAGTGAGTCAAAATCATCCAAATATACTTTTATATGCGACAATAAAAACTGCCAATTGATTTTATGCGACTCGTGTGTAAAAAGATTGGGTTCAATGTGCCCAAAATGCGAAGAAGGTATTTTAAGAACATCAAAATCATCTTTTTTCTCAGCTTAATTTCTTTTTAAAATGAAGCTCCCACCCGATGCAGAGCATCGGGGTAAATTCTCTAAAAATCTATTTGTTACAATGCTCGCAAAAGAATTAAATCTAAAAATAAAGATTT
>CAZVOT010000030.1:0-6840 GCA_964628775.1 Candidatus Woesearchaeota archaeon | reverse complement strand
AAAAATCTATTTGTTACAATGCTCGCAAAAGAATTAAATCTAAAAATAAAGATTTATTCAAGAGCTGACAATGAAAAAATGGCAAAACGCCTAAAAACTCTTGGAGCAGATTACATAACAATCCCTGAAATTGCAGGAGCAAAAGAGATATTAGAACATCTGCCTGTTTGAAAAATTTTTTAAAGGTTCTTTTTTTCTTTTAGATTAAAGAGGACTTTAATATGATAAAAATATTTGAAGTTGACGACAAAGAGAAAATACTGAATAATGAATCTGCCAAAATGAAGGGCTTTAAGTTTGAATCTTCAGGCAATCTAAAAGTAGAAGGAGTAAAAGGTTATGTTTTCTGGTTTAATGCAGAGGAAGATTTCTATAAAGATATGCTCTTTAAAGATAAAGGAATAAAAGAAATAACTGGAAAGAAAAAAGAGGAAGTTCTTTCTGCCTTTGACAGGATAGAAGAAGAAAAAATGGCTGGTGTAGGCAATTTATTTGATTAAATATTCATGAATAAGTCCTTCAATTGGAGAAATTAAATTGTCTGTTGTTTCTCCTGATTCTATTAATCTAGCAAGAGAGGTTGTTGCTTCCCTCTCATCTCCTACAAGTTCGCCGACAAAGTGTCCATTATCACTATAGCTTGCATCAATTACAATAAATTTTGGAGGGGTTTTTAAAAGAGTTGTCAGTGAAGCTTTTTTCATCTTTGTTCTTTCGCAGTCCTGTTTTATCTCATTTAAAAGCCATTCCTCTGTTTTTCCGTCAAGCAGTGAAGATAAAGAATTTAGAAATCTTATTTCCATTCCAGCAGTACTGCATCTTTCATTAATTTTTTCTTTTATCTCATTATTATAATTTATATCGTGGAAAAGCACCACAGAATCGCCGAATTTTATGTGTCTTATTCTATCCCCCTCAGTTCCTTGTATAAAAGAATATATCTGTTCAAGCAGTCCGCAGAATAGCAGTTTATCTGGACTTAAAGAATTATCTAAATTTATTTTTTCATTATTTGCTTTGTAGCTTATAGAAGGAATGCCGTCATTCCTGACAACATAAACATTCCATTTTCTTTTTTTGGGGTAACTTAGAGGTTTATCAGTTGTTGCAAATTTAACTCTAATCGGAGTTCTTGGATTTATTCTTTGTTCATACGCTTCCATAAACTCAATACCTAAAAAACTGAAAAAATTATCAACTAATTTTCCGCTGTTTCTACTTGTCATAACAAAGTTTTCATTTTCATCAACAAAAGGCTGGAAAATCTTATCAAAATAATTGCATATACTGTGTAGATATTCTCTTTCTCTTCCCCAGTATCCTCCGACTTTAGAATCCTCTATTATCCCTGATTTTGGAATTTCTCTTGTAGTCCAGACAGCATAAAAATTATCCCTGAAATCAAAATACCTAATTGCCCTGTCTGTCTTTAAATGAACTGCTTTTTTCTGGGTATCTCTCTCCAAGCTTGCAAATAATGGATAAAAGTCATTTATCATTTTAAAATTTGAGATTTCATCATAAAAAACAGGTGCATCCTGAATCTCGCCGTTTATGGCTTCGCATAAAGGTAAAGGAGCAGGATTATTTCCGTAGGTATTTATCTGAATCTGCCAGGACGTATTTATCTCTAACTCCAGATTTTTCACATAAATAATAGAAAACGAGATTTTTAATATATTACTAAAGTACTACTAAATTTAGAAAAAATATTACCATGTCTTTCTCTTCATTTTTTCCTGTCTTTTTAACTCTCTAATTTTCTGTTTTTTCAGTCTTAAATCTTTTACAAATTTTCTCATATAAAAATAAAGTTCAGCCTTATCATAAAAAGGAATTGCAAAATCCTCATGCAATATTTCAATTAAATCTTCTTTTTTTTGTGTTTTAATATAAAAAAACCTGGCATCTCTCTCATCTAAAACTTTAAAATGCATGGGAAGAGCAAATAATCTTGAAATTCTAGATAACGCTTCCCGCTCATCTCCCCTGAGTTTGCCAGTAAGTTTTCCATTTTCAACATCGCTTGCATCAAGTATTATCGATGAAGGCATCATGCTAAGAAAAAAAGAAAGTTCTGCTGTCTCTTTATTTATTTCAAATTTTCTTCTGCCCATCTCTTCAATATCTGCTTCAATTTTTTTGAGCATTATTCTATCTACTGTTTTTGTTCTCTTGTTTTCAAGAGATAATAATGTCCTGTTTATTGACTTAACTTCTTTTAACAGTTCTTCAAGAGTGTTGTTTTCCCTGTATTCAATCCTTTGAAATAATGTAACTGATTCCTCTGATTCTATGTGTCTTATCTTATCATTAAACATTTTTTCAATAAAATAATCATTAGCAGAAAGATAGGAACATATCAAATCAGGATCTTGCTTTGGTTTTCCTCTGCCAAAATAACTAAAATAGCATAGTCCATTGCCAGATAATACGTATAAATCCCATTTTCTGTTAGAAAAATTATTTTCTGTTTTTTTGACAACAGAAATTCTTTTATGAAAATTTTTTAGTCTGTGGTGCAGTATTGAATTTGAGCTGGAATACGAGTCAAGAACAATTTTATTCAAATTCCTGTTAAAATCAGATATTAACTCATTCTTTCTCTTTTTAAATCCTGTCTCAAGTTCTCTTACTGCCCGTTCTAAAAATAATTCATTATCCCCAGGAAGAGAAGCATCAAGCACACCAGATTCTCCAATAAAACTATTATAATAATTATTGCATATTTTAGAAAGAATATCTCTTTCAATTTCTCCAGCAGAAAGATTTATCATTTCATCTGATGAAAATTCAGAATTCAAAAGAGACTCATTAGAACTTAAAACAGCAAAATAATCATCTCTAAAATCAAAAAACACCATAAATTTTTCTGTTTTTATGTGGGTAATTTTTTTATTAAGATTTTTTTTTGAATTAATCATAGATTTATAATATCCTTCTCTTACTTCCTGTATTTCTGACTCAGAAAAAGGAGAAGGAGTCTCTATTCCATTATTATTTATTTTTATTATAAAAGGAGGAGAAGTTATGTTAAATTCATATGGAACAATTCTGATTTCCCAGTTTATTTTTGATGAATAATTTGAAATATTCCTTGTTAATCTTTCAAGAAGACTCAGTGTGCTTTCAACATTACTCCCCATTATATAATAATAGTTATAAGATAATGTTTTAATATATTACCTAAATATTACCTCTGATTAGAGACAAGTGTCTAAAAACAGCATCAGAAAAATTAAATCCAAGAAGATAAACACCAAAAGCCCTGTTTTTCACCGCATTATCAATGTTTTCTATTGCCTCAGCATCAGAGAAAAAAGGATGTATTCCTAAAATTACAGGTTTTTTAGAAGCTTTCATTGTTTCATTTAAATTCCTGACAGCTTCTGTTGAGTTTTTATCATAAGCCATCAAGAGAAATTTATCAAATATCTCTCTCTGAAGTTCAACATATTGCCCGGCAGAACGTGCAGGTTCAGTCATTCCCATGGTTGGGGCTAAAACTTCAAAATCAGAAAAATTGTCTCTGATTTTCCTTGTTCCTGTATGAATAATCTCTGCCTTTACATCATAAAATAATTTGTCCTCTCGAGTCCATCCAACTTCTTTCTGGTTAAGAATAAAAATAGGTTTTGGAGTAAAGTTATTCAAATCAAAATTATATTTTTCCATATAATATTTCCTGCTTAAATTGGAAAAATCCTCATCAAAAGTAAAAAATCTTGTATGGTCAAAAGATAAGCCGTCAGGTTTTATTTTAGAACTTGAATGATTGATTATTTCAATTAAGTTATCAATTAAAGGTTCGTAAAGAGGGTTAAGTGTTGTATCCATTCCAGGAGGAACATAAAACCCAGGAACAGGTTTTCTGACTGCTTTTGCCTGCAAATTATTCAAAGCATAAACTGGACGTGAAAAAAGTGAAAATCCAAAATAAACTTTTATTTTCCTTTGTTTTAGAAAATCAAATATTTCATAAACATCTATTCTTGTGTCATTAAAAGCATAGTAATCATCGCATGAAAAAACAGTTAAAATAACTGAATCTGGCGGAAATTGTTCAATTTTACTGTAAAAATCAGAAATATCTATTTTGTCAAGATTTACACACCAAAATACCTCTGTTTCCTGCTTTTTTTGAGGGCTAAAAGCTGTCAAAAATACAAAAAAAGCACCAAGTAATAGATTTTTAAATTCCACTATTTTTAAAAAAGTATTCAAAATAAAAAAATATTAGTGATTAAATGGCAAGAAGAATACTTAAAAAAAACAAAAGAGTATGGTGAAAAAGAAAAAGAAAAATAGTTATAAAATCAATGTGCAAGAAAAAAAGAAGACAGATGAGATTCAGTCCAGGAAGACACTAAATTCTTTATTTTTATCTTTTTATTAAATTATTATATATCTCTCTTTAATTATTTTACTTGAAAGTAAACTTCTCCTGCTTTTATGTTCATTATTATTTTAATTATTTCACTATCTAGAGTAAATAAACAAAAAATTATAGAAGAAGAGATATCCAAACCCATCAAATTATTGAAGATTTTATTAATAAATTACTAAAAAAAGAAGATTAAAACACTATGAAAAAAATTTCAGAAACAAGTATAGTAATGTTTTCTTTGCTATTGAACAGTGCTTAACATATAAAATAAATGAAGCCCCAACAGATGAGAAAGCAATTCTCTGGTAAATTCTTTGTAAATCTAAAAAAGATAATGTCAAAAAATTGTTGATTTTTAGAGAGAACAAGAGAAATTTTATAAAAAATTATTTAACATCTCTTTAAACTACTCTGTTAATCTTGGAAAGTCCTTCATTTTTCTCTATTCTAAAAACAACATCAGCAAAGGATTCCATGCTTTTCTCATGGGAAACAATTATCATCTGTCCTGATAATGCTTCATTCAAGACATCTCTTACCTTCATCATCTGTTCAGATGAAAATCCGTCAGTAGGCTCGTCAAGTATGAGAAGGTTTGATTTCATAGAAGAACAAACCTGCATTACCATCAAGTTAAGGGAAAGTCTGTAAGCCAGAGCAAGAGAAGTTCTCTCCCCTCCTGAAAGGGAATTTACAGACAGTTCATATCCATTCTGTTCAATAATCGGGGTAAATTGTTCATCTATTGAAGCTGATTTATCTGATGACTCAATCAGCATAAAAAACCATTTTTTGAAATAACTTTCAAACTGTTCTCTGATTGCATAAAGAACATACTTTTCAATATTAGAGATAGCAGGAACAAAATGCTCGTCAATCCACGAACGAAGTTCTTCCATAACTTCTTTTTTGTCTTTCTCTTTTTTTAATCTTAAAATTTCTTCTTCAAGTTCTTTTATACTGCTTTTTTCTGATTCAAGTTTTGTCTGGGAAGCAGTAAGCATAAGAGAAGTTTTTCTAAGCTCATCATCAAATCTTCTTTTTTCTCTTTCAAGAACTTCAATTTTACTGAATATTTCATTTCCTTCAATTTCTTTTTTTCTTATTAAAAGTTCATCAGAATTCTTTGCAAACTTTTCTTTCAAAATGATAATTTCCTTGTTTTCTTTTTCAATTTCCAAAAAGAAACTTTGAATTAAATTTTGTTTCTCTTCAATTGATTTTCCAGATATATCAAGAACTTTTTTTCTGCCTTCGTATTTTTCTAATTCCCTGTTGTAGTTTGATATTTTTTTTACTAATTCTTTCAGCACTTCAAGTTTTTTTGAGTTTTCAAGAATTTCTTTCTCCTTGCTTTCTATCTGGGAGTTTAAATCTCCTATTTTAGAGTCAAAGTCAGCTGAATTTATTGCCTGAAAGCAGGTTGGGCATATTTTCTTGTCTTTTATTGATTTGTAATCCTTCATTTTTACAAAAAAAGAAGTCTTATCATACTTTAATGAGTCATTTTGTTTTTCTATTTCTCTTATTTTGAGTTCAATTTCGTCTTCTTTTTTATCTGAAGGGGAGGAAGGTTTCTGTTCAATTTCCTTTTTTGCTTTCTCAATTTCAATTTTTAATTCTTCAAGCTGTTGAGAGTACATTGCTATTGTCCTATTTTTGAGCTTTGCAGAATTTTCCTTTGAATTAATCTGTTCCTCAATTTCTTTTATCATCTTTGAAATCTGCGGTATCTCTGCCTTTATTTTGAGTATTCTCTCTTTTTCTTTTTCAAGCAGAGAAAGTTCCTTACTTGCTGTTTCAATTTCCTTTTCCAGATTTTTCTCATTAATTTTCAGTTCGGATATTTTTTTCTCAATTTCATCTATATTTTTTTTCTTATCCAGAACATCCTCATTTATTCTTTCAATATTTTTTATTCTGTCAGAAAGAACTGCAATTTTGTTTGAAACAATATTCTTTATTATTTTTGAATTTTCTTTTGCAGTCCTGTACTCCTCAATTCCAAATGCCTTTCTTAGTGTCTGCAGTCTCTCCTCAGGATTTTTAGAAAGTATTTCTTTCATACTCTCCTGTGGAGTAAAAACAGCATATCTGAATATCACAGAACTTGACTTTGTTGAAGTGTTCTCTTTAAAATCAAGTATTTCAAGAATTTTGGATTTCATTTCAGAAGAAGAAAGTTCCATTAATTTCCCGTCATAAGAAATAGAACCATAACTCTGGCTTATGTTTTTGTTTTTTCTTTGAAGCTCTCTTTTAACTTCATATATTTTGTTATTAACTTCAAAAACAAGCACTGCAGAGCAGGAATCTGCTCCTGCTCTTAGCAAGTCAGAACCTTTTAGTTCGCCAAGTCCAAAAAGAGCAAATTCTATTGCATAAAGAATTGTTGATTTTCCGCTGCCAATGTCACCCTCAAAAAGTATTTTTGCATCAGGAAATTCAATTTT
>CAZVOT010000029.1:0-11324 GCA_964628775.1 Candidatus Woesearchaeota archaeon | reverse complement strand
AAGCCCATCATGGGCTTGTTGGGTTATAAATCTTTCGAGATTTTCAACGGTGCCCCTTAATAAAGAAAAAATATAAATAGTTGGTTTCTATAAAATAGTTAAAAGGAGTGAATATACTAAATATGGTTAGCCAGAGATTAATCAACTATATCAAAGAGGACTTAAAGGGCCATGATAAAGAAGAAATAAAGAAAATATTAGTTGAGCAGGGTTATCCAGAAGAACTGGCTGATAATGCAATTAAGATTGCAGTTAAAGTTAATGAGCAAGAAAAAGAAGCTAAAAGAGGAGAAGAAGAAAAGGAAAAACAGGGGATAAAAGAACTTGAGGAAGAAAGAGAATCGAGAAAAGAACAGCTGAAGATAAAGGCAGAAGAAAGTAAGGAAAAAATTGAAGAATTAAAGAAAAAAACAGTTGAAAAGGCCAGAAAGAACTCGAAGATATTAATTCTCATGTTTATTATAATTATTCTTGGAGCAAGTTTTTTTGTTTTTAATGACAAGATGTGGATTCTTGGAAGAGAATGGAAGGGTATTAATTCTAATGTTGTTTGGTTTGAAAATCCGATACCTAACGGCACAGTAATAAACGAAAAATATTTTGATATAGAGTTTGGTTATAACTTTTCTGGTTATAAAGAAGATTATTATTTATATCTTATAACTATTATTCTTTATAAATCAGCTAATGAAAAAGATGAATATTCAAGAACATTTTATCGTATGGTTGGTTCTTTCGGTAATTGTGATTTTAATTCTCTTTTAGAAAACTATAATTGTTGTCTTGGCTTGTGTGATTTTGAAGGTTGTTTAGATAAAATGAATAATTCTTTTGCAAATACTATAAGAAGTTATGTTGAGGGAGATTTTGAAGTATTTTATAGACTGAGATTTGTATTAATTAATAAAACTGATGAAGAAGATGAATTAGAGTTTTTTACTGAATATAGAAGTTTAATTTTTAATGGTAGTTATGTAACACCAAAACCAAATATATTAAATGAAAATGATAGTATTGTAAATAACAATACCTATAATCTTAAATGGGAGTATTTAGGTGATTTTGATTCTAGGTATGCATATATAGTAACATCAAATTTAGAAAAATATATAGAAGGTGACTGGGTTGAAATTTATAATATTAATTTGATAAGAGACATTAATAATAATGTTTCAATTGATGAATATGTACTTAATTTTGAGGAGGGTACAGGCAATTATAGGATTAAATTAGGATTGGATTTATGGGATAATGATGGTTTTTATGATTGGCATATTATTACTAATACTAATAGCGAGTGGCATTATTTTACAATATTAGGTTTGCCAGAATAAGAAGGAGAAAATCTTAGCACTAAAGTGTTAGGTATTCTTTAAATGCAATGTTAGAAAAAATATGGATGAAAAAACAATTTGTTTATAGATGAAAATATTTAAAAACACCATTACCTAAGAGAATGAAAAATATTTCCAAAATAAACAATATATTAAGAAGAATATTTCAGAATGCGGCATATGCTATTATTTTATCACCTAAAAAATCATTCACTTTTAAAAAATTTTTAAATTTTGTTTTTATCAATTTTCAGTATCTTCTTGGATTTACTAAAGTAAAAGGATATCCTTATATTTTGACTATAGACCCCAATAATATCTGTAATCTCAATTGTATTTTCTGTCATACAGGAAGAAATTTAGCTGATAGGCCCAAGGGACAAATGTCATTCAAAGAATTTAAATTGATATTTGATCAGTTTAAGGATTATGTATTCATTTTATACCTTTTTTTATGGGGTGAACCTTTTTTGAACGAAGATATTTTCAGAATGATAAAATATGCTAGCAAAAATAAAGTATTTGTTGCAATTTCAACAAATCTTAACATTCCTAATGCTAAAATGAAAAATATTATAGAATCAGAATTGGACTATCTTGTAATTTCTCTTGATGGATTTGATCAGGAAAGCTATGAAAAGTATAGGAAAAATGGAAATTTTGGTTTAGTCATTAAAAATATCAAGTCACTCTTAAAACTAAAAAAGGATCTCCATAAAAAAAATCCTATAATCCATTTGCAACATGTAATTTTTAAGCATACTGAAAAAGAGTTTGGCAGAATTTTGAAAATTGATAACTCTCTTAATCCAGATTTGATTGAATTTGTCATGGGAATTTATGGTCTTGATGTTAAATCTTCCAAGAAAAACAATTTCTTAAGCTACGATACTAAGATAAAAAAAGTGAGTTGTAATTCATGTTTTAAGTGTTCGTTTCCATGGAATAGCCTTGTAGTTCATTGGGATGGAGGGGTTTCTCCATGTAAGCATTCTTTTTTTAAAAAAGATGACTTTGGGCATATAAGCACTAATTTTAAACAGTTGTGGAATAATGAAAAATTTATTAGAATCCGAAAAGAGCGGAAAAATCCAAAAACGATTAAAGAATATACAATCTGCAACGATTGTTGTATTTTAAGTACCGAAGAATAAAAAACTGATAGAATGGAGTATATCCTTCTATGACCCTAATCATATGTCCCTCTTGAAACTTTTTCATTAACTTCGACTTAGCAAACAAAAGTGTAATGCTCTGCTTATTTCAATATATCCTGCTCAATTTTATTAAACTGGTTGTAATTAATTATTATTTTACAACTACTTCTCTCACCTACAAATGTTCTTGATAATATCAGAAGCGTATTTTGGATGATTATTGAAAAAAAATATGCAAAAACTCATTTAAGAATCTGAAAAGTCTTTTATTTATTAATACTTCTAGGCAATATAATAAGAGCATATATATAATTAAGCATAATTAGAAGAACGCATATCTTGATATTGTGTCTTTTAGCAACTTTACAAATCCAAACTTCACAAAGATTTTTATATTTGAACTTCACAAACACCTCATAAAGGTATTCTGTTACCTATGCAAGGTATCAGAAATTCAAGCCAAATTTATAGCTGTAATGCTCAGGTTTGACATTCACAAAGTTCATTTTCGTTGCTTCCACACAACGAAAAGTTTATAGCATTAAAATTTTGAGTGCATACACCAAATTCATTGCGCACTCATATTATAATCAAAATGTTAGAAAAATGTATCTGTAGAGGACCTCAATTCCTCACAACACAAATGTGTTGTGTATCCTTGAGGTGTATGTAATGAAAATAACCTTTGTTTATAGAGGATATCAAAGTCTGGGGATAGAATACCTTTCAGCAGTTTTAAAAAAAGCTGGGCATAGAACAAACTTAGTTTTTGATCCTGCTTTGTTTGATGATAATTATATTAGTATTAAATTTTTGAATAAATTGTTTGACTATGGGAAGAAAGTAATTAATAAGGTTATAGCTTCAAAACCTGATTTGATTTTATTTTCTGTTGTATCTGATGAATATACTTGGGCGTGTAATACTGCTAAGAAAATAAAAGAACTTGTTGATATTCCAATAATTTTTGGTGGCATACATGTTACTTCAGTACCTGAAATAGTAATAAAAAATGATTTTGTTGATTATATTATAATTGGAGAAGGAGAATATGCACTATTAGATTTGGTTAATTCTTTAGAAAATGGTAAGCTTGATTATACAATAAAAAATGTTTGGTTTAAAAAAAATGGAAGAGTGATAAAGAATTCCTTAAGGCCATTAATCTCTAATTTGGATGATCTCCCAATTCCTGACAAAGAGTTATATAAAAATGAAAAACTTATCTACTGTAAAAATGGCAGGTATTACATAATGACTTCTAGAGGTTGCCCATACAAATGTTCTTTTTGTAATAACAGTTTCCTAAAGGATTTATATGCAAATAAAGGAGTATACCTACGCAGAAGAAGTGTAGATAACGTCATTCAAGAGTTGAAATACGCAAAAAAAGTTTACAAAATAAAATATTTGGTTATCTGGGATGAGATCTTTGTGTATGATAAAAAATGGTTAAGAAAATTTTCAAAAAGATACAAAGAAGAAATTAATATTCCATTTTTCTGTTGGGTTCATCCCCTTAACATAGATGAAGAAGTTGTAAATCTTCTCAAAGAAGCAAATTGCCGTGAAGTTGAAATGGGTATACAAACTATTTATGAAAAAACAAGAGAAGATATATTAAACAGATATCATTCAAATGCTCAAGTAAAAAGAGCAATACATCTATTAAAGAAGGCAAATATCTTTCTTAGTGTTGATAGTATTTTTGGTCTTCCTAAACAGACTAAAGAAGAAGGTATGGATTTAGCGAGATTTTACAATCAGAACAGGGTAGATCGTGCTAATGTTTATTGGTTACGATGGCATCCAAAAACAGAGATTGTGAAAATTGCTCAGGATATAGGTATATTATCCGAAGATGAGATTAAGAAATTAGAGAAAGGTGAAGATAATAGGGGTGCTTGCATAGGTGGAGGCTCATTTAAAAGTGAATTTGTAGAAGCTGAAAGATTAATCCTATTAACTCATCTATTGCCTAAAAAAGTAATTAACTTTTTGATTGAAAAAAGGTTATGTAGATTCAAATTCCTTAATAAAATGTCTTCTCATTCCGTTGTTATGACTAACATACTTTTAATGATTCTGGATAAGTGTTTTTGGTTTAGTCAAAGAAAGAGTTACCCTAAAGTAAAACCTTGGTTTAAGTACTATCTGTTTTATACCATACATAAATTTTTGGATAAAAGGAGTTGGAGGTTATAAACTTTAACTATGAATTTGTCAGGTTGAGTGCACATGCCAAATTCGTTGCATAGTCATTTTATAATCAAAATGTTAGAAAAAACTTACAAAGGAAAGGCAATTCCTCTACAAACTAAAGTTTGTAAGGGTATCCTGTCTGAGGGAAGGGAGAAAAAAATTTTGTTAATTAATCCTCCTTTTGAAAGGTTGTTGGGCAAGACAATTTCATATCCTCCTTTAGGTTTATTATACCTGGCAACAGTATTGAGAGATAATAAATATATTGCTAAAGTATACAATGCTGATTTTGAATTACATCTTAGGACTGCTCTTTCTCATCCATTCACTGATGATTATTCCGAGAATAAAGTTTGGGAAAAATTTGATAAAAGATTAAATGACCTCAATTTTTACGTATGGGAAGAAATCCGCCAAACTATAAAAAAGGAAAATTCAGGTATAGTGGGAATATCTTTTGATACACAAAGTTATAAATCGGCAAAAAATATTGCTTTTCTTGCTAAACAGATAAACAAAAATATCATTGTCATTGCAGGTGGTTGGCATCCCACAGCTTTGCCTGAAGAGACCATAAAGGAAAAAGATTTTGATTTTGTTGTTGTTGGGGAAGGAGAATTGACCCTTCTTGAACTTGTTGATGCAATTTCTAAAAATAAAAATTTTAATGAAATAAAGGGAATTTTTTTTAAGAAAAAAGGAATTATTTTCAAAACTCCTCCAAGAGAATTAGTCAAAAACTTAGACAAATTTCCTATTCCAGACAGGATGCTCTTAATGAACAATAAAGAACTGTTACCTCAAGAGGCTGGGCATATAATTGCTTCAAGAGGCTGCCCTTATTATTGCTCTTTTTGTGCATCTCATATAGTCTGGGGCAGAAAAGTAAGGTATAGAAGTCCAGAAAATATACTCAAAGAGATAAAATTATTGTACTATACTTTTGGAACAAGGGACTTTATTTTTTATGATGATACTTTTTTGAGTAATATTTCAAGAGTGGAGAAAATATGTGGTTTGATTAAGAAGAATAGATTAAAAATAACATGGACCTGTCAGACACGCATTGATACAGTTAACATTGATGTATTAAAATTAATTAAATCTGCAGGCTGTAAAGTTTTATGTATAGGATTTGAGTCTGGAGACCAAAAAATACTCAATTCTATGAAAAAAGGTATCTCCATAAAGCAGGTTAGAAAAAATGTAAAGCTCATCAAAAAACTGGGTTTTAAGATTTTAGCTTCATTCATCTTAGGACATCCAGATGAAACTTTAGATAGCCTAGAAAGAACAAAAAAACTTGCTTTAGAGATTAATCCTGATTTTTTAGTAAGCCAGTTTCTTGTTCCTCTTCCAGGAAGTGAAATTTATAACCATCTAAAGCAAAAATATGCTATTCTTGATTACAATTGGTCTCATTATTATTTTGATAATTATAATTTAATAAATCATCCGAATGTTAAAAGTTCTGATTTAGTAAAATATTATAAATTTTTTAGAAAAGATGGCGAAAAAAGAAAAATAATGGGAGTTCTTTCTTACTATCTTAATCCAATATACCTAACAAAAAAAGTAATTCAAAACATAATTTATCCAAAAAGACTTTTTTTACTGATTTTACATTTCTTTAAAACAATTATTCTTATAATAAAATTTTCATTTGTGAATTTTACTCACTTAGGTAGAAAAAGATGATACTAAAAAGTTTATATCACCTACAAAAAGCTTTAAGGACGCAGTGGCTTAACTCAAAAAAAATAAAAGATTTACAGTTTAAAAAGTTCAAATTCATTACCAGGTATGCATATAAAAATGTATATTTTTATAATCGTTTTTTCAAAAAAAATAATTTCAATCCCAATAAGTTAAACAAATTTGAAGATATCCTTAAAATCCCTATTTTGAAAAAAGATTTAATCAGAAAATATGGGGATGAATCTTTGATAAATACAAAATTAAAAAATATTCCTTCTGTTATCAGGCAGACATCTGGCTCATCTGGAATTTCTATGACTATAAAATATGATAAAAATTCTTGGAATTTTGCAGAAGCAATTTATGCAAGGGATTTAATATCCGTAGGTTATAGGCCTTGGATGCGAATGGCGCATTTTTGGCCTGAACCGTTTAACAAGAAAAATTTTTATGAAAAGATGGGTCTTCTAAAAAGAACATGGATATCTACGATGAGAGATAACAATTATCAGTTTAATCTGCTAGCTAAAACAAATCCACAGGTTATTTTTGGGTTTCCTTCAACTCTCTTAATTCTTGGTAGGTTGGCTCAATCTAAAAATATTAAATTGTCTCCTAAACTAATTTTTACAAGTGGAGAAATGTTAACAAAAGATAACAGACAGATGATTGAAAATGTTTATTCTTCAGAAATATTTGATCAGTATGGCTGCCAAGAAGTAAATCGCATGGCTTTTGAATGCAAGGAACATTCTGGTTACCATATTGATGAAGATGCTGTCCTCCTTGAGTTTGTAAAAAATAAGGAGCATATCTCTGAAAGAGAAAGGGGCAACATTGTGGTTACTGGGCTGTTTAACAAAGCAATGCCATTTATAAGATATGAAATTGGAGATATAGGCAGCCCAATTTTTGACAGGTGTGCTTGTGGAAGAGGCTTTTCGCGTATGAGCCTTATTGAAGGAAGGCAAGATTCTTTTATCTCGCTCTCAGACGGTTCAATTATTGGCCCGAGAACTATCAAGAGCATAATTGATGATTCTTTCTTATACAATAACAAAATTTCAAATTATAGAATACATCAGAAAACAAAAAAGTTAATTGAAGTTGATATTGTTCCTGGAAGAAATTATCATGATGGGACTTTAGTTGATATTAATAATTTGCTTTGTTTGGTATTTAACCAACAAGTAAAATTAAAATTTAAGATTATTGATAACATTGAAAAAAGTCGCCTTGGAAAACTTCGCTATATTCAATCTGATGTTAAATTAAAGTTTTAATATATTTCTCCAAAAAAGTATATATGGTGTGCAAATAATGGCTTAATTATATTAAAAGTTTTTGATTTTTCCAAAATGGAGTATTTATCAATAATTTTTTTTGTTTTTTTTATGTCTTTACAATCATATAAGTTCCAAAACCAGTTTTTATTAAAAGGTAATGTAAAATTTTTTAGTATACTTCTAACCGGCATGTCCCATGTGTCTGGCCATGGCGGAACATCCACATAACCTGAACAAAGTATTTTTATTTTTGATTTGAGTAATATTTTTTTAATGTTTTTAAGTTTCATAAGTTTAGGATTTCCATGATCCCATCTTTTATTTTTTAAAATATGGTATATAACATGTGCAGGAGTTCCAATATTATAGATATTTTGAGTTATTATCAAAATATATTTTTTTGTAATTCTTTTCATTTCTTTTAACAGCTCTTCTGGATTACAATAATGTTCAAAAACACAGAAATTCCATACTAGGTCAAATGATTTATCCTCTATTGGAAATTTGGTTTCTTTAAAGCAATATTTAAAGGTTAGTCTATTTTTTTTGTTTTTCAAAAAATTCTTTGTGATTTCAATATTTTTTTTGTCTAAATACATGAAAACTGTTTTTTTGCATCTCTGTGAAAGATGCAGCGAATTTATTCCTTTTAATCCCGATATTCCATCATCTGGGCCTTCCAAGACTTTTTTAAATCTATATTTCCTTTGAAACTGGATTAGTAATTTATTAAGCATAAACCGTTCATAAGTTGTTCCAAATCCCTCGTTATAATCTTTTGGGATTATTTTATTGTTTTCTGAAAGAAATTTTTTAAATTTTTCCATTTTTCAATTTTTTTAGAATTATTTTCTTTTAATATTTTTATTATTTTTCTTTTAATGCCACTATATTAAACATAAGCGATATATTTATATTCTTTTCTATACTTTAGTAGATGACATAAATAATTGCTTAAATCGTAAAACTCATGGCATTGTAAATCAAAGGAAAAATCAGTATGAGATAAGTTATAACTTTTGTCATATACTACTTTAATCAATGGCATAAATAATTGATTAAGTTAAGCATAAAAGATGGAACAAATATAAAAGAATGACAACACGTGGTAATCATGAATTCGGCCTTAGATCAGGAACAGAAAATATCCATGGGATTGTCGGCTTTGCAGAGGCAGTAAAAATTGCTATGGATAAAAAGCAACTTCCTAAAGGAAATATTAAAAAGGATAATCTAAAGCAGAGAGAGAATTTTAGATGTTTAATTGTAAATCCTCCTTTTTTTAAGCTTTTGGGTTATGGCTCTAAGTTTTTTGCAATAGGTCCATTATATATAACTACTGCTCTCAATAAGCGCTTCTATGCTAGATTTTATGATATGGATATCGATGAAAAAGTAATAGGATATAAATCAAATTTCTTTGGAGCTAAAATTAAAAAAGATATCCTTTTCAATCTAAAACATCCAATTTGGAAAAATTTTGCCAGAAACCTAAAAAAATTCAAACCTGATTTTCTCGGAATTAATATTCATTCTTCTTCTCAATTTCAATCTGCATTAAATATTGCAAAAATAGCGAAAAAAATTGATTCTAAAATTACAATACTTGCGGGAGGTTTTCATGCTACTATTATGGACTCAAATGTACTTCAAAATCCTGAGTTTGATTTTGTTGTAAGGGGAGAGGGTGAAGAAACGGTTGTTGAATTAATTTCTTGCTTAGTAAATGACAAAAAGGTATCTGAGGTTGCAGGTATTACATTCAGAAAAGGAACACAAATAAAAAGAACTGCTTCCAGAACATTAATCAAAACTCTTGATTCAATACCTTATCCTGACAGGATGTTGATTTTGAATAAGAAGAATATTCCTTCCTCTTATTTTGGTGCAATTATGACTTCTCGAGGTTGCAGTCATTCGTGCAATTTTTGCGGAGTTAACAGAATGTGGAAGAAAATAAGATGCCGATCTCCAGAGAATATTCTCTCCGAAATGGAAGAACTTGTTAGGTTATACAAAATAAAAGAAATAACTTTTTTGGATGATTCTTTTACGGTGGATAAAAATAGAATATTGAAACTTTGCAAGTTAATAATCAAAAAAAAACTAGATATAATTTGGACTTGCCTTACAAGAATAGATTTGCTTGATGCAAAGCTAATACATTTAATGAAGAAATCTGGTTGTTATTTTTTAAGTATAGGATTTGAGTCTGGTTCAAATAAAATTTTGACTTTAATGAATAAAAGACTTGACCTAAAACGCATTACTGCTGTTTTAGATATTATCAAAAAAGAAGGTCTCTTTGTTCGAGGATTCTTTATTTTAGGCTATCCGGGGGAGTCAGTATTTTCTTTAAATAAGACTTATACTTTTATCAGGAATTTAAATCTTGATTCGGTTGTAGTATTTTTTGCAACACCTTTTCCAGGAACACAGCTTTATTCTTTTTGTAAAAAAAATAATTTATTAGAACATGAGAAATTTTATGAGTATAATTTTAATTTTCCTTCCGTTATAAAATTTAATGCAAAAGTTAAGCAAAAAATGAATTCTACCTTTCTAAAAATAATAAAATATAATAAAGAAATAGAATCAAAAAAGTTGTTAAAATTGTTTTTTTTTCCTAATTATTTAAGAATAAGAATTCAAGAGAATTTATTTTATCCTAGAAGGATGTTTAACTATTTCTTTTCCTTTTTTCAATATTTTTTTTTCAAAATGATACATTCCTGTAACTTTAGTCATAGGAGAAAGTCATTTTAATTTTAGTGAACTTAGAATATTTGTATAATAAGGATTGCTGTGTGTGCAAAAGCAATGCTCTCTTTTAATCTTTCTTCTTATTTTGTCTGCCTTTTTTCCAAAAAATATTTTTCTGAAATTATAATTTTCCTGACGTAAATCTCCCATTATATCTGCCTTGGTACAGCATTGCCATACCTTACCATTAGAAGATATTTGTATAGACGCAATACTCGCAAAGCAAGGGATTATTTCTTTATTTCTTAATAGGGTTTTTTTAACATTAACATAATATCTTCTTCTAAAAAAGTTTTTAAATTTTAGAATTGGTTTTTTTGAATTAACTATGTATTTCATATATTCATCTATCATATTAATAGATGTATTTTTGCTTGGGACAAAATTTTCTTTCGTATTAAATAACTCTTTTCTTTTTTCTGCAATTTCGATACCTTGATTATCTGGTTTAAGATTTTTTGTAATAAAATTCATTACTTCGTTAATATCTTTAGCATTGTATTTTGAAATTATGGTATATGTACCTATAATTAGATTAGGATATCTCTTCTGTAACTTTTTGAGCTCTTTAAATGTTTTAATAGTTTTTTTGAATGCACCCTTGATTCCTCTTATGTTATCATGCAACTCATTTACTCCGTCTATTGATATATTTAGAATTAATTTGACTCTTTTTCCTTTAA
The DNA here is from genome assembly GCA_964628775.1 of Candidatus Woesearchaeota archaeon. GTDB lineage: Archaea > Nanobdellota > Nanobdellia > CAZVOT01 > CAZVOT01 > CAZVOT01. The sequence goes on along the minus strand of CAZVOT010000029.1, from coordinate 201 downwards.
TCTCAACTAATATTTTTTTAATTTGTTCAACTACTAATTTTGGTAAAGTGCCACTGATAGGAAAATTAATTATTTTTGGTCTGTTATACTTTAATATATACTTAATAATTTCTGAAAGATCTTCTCTTAAAAACTGGTTGCCTCCCGTTATAGTAATCCAAAAAGGCGCATTCCCAATATTTTTTATGATTTTTTTCCATT
>CAZVOT010000028.1:0-11483 GCA_964628775.1 Candidatus Woesearchaeota archaeon | reverse complement strand
TAATTTTTTAATTTTAAAATTTTGTCTCCAAAATCCAGATTTGATTTATTTAGGTTAATTATTTCCATCCTTAAAATTGGAAGAAAAAATACAGATAAAAACTTAAAAAATATATCAAGTTATGAATTTACAAAAAAATACCTAAAAAATAAGGATTTGTTTTTTTTATGCAACGCTCTCTCCTGGATGTCTACTGGTTGTTCAATAAAAGAAGGTTCTCTTTGCAGGTTTGCAGATACAATAGCAAGGGATAAAACTTTCTCGTTAAGTTATCTTTTAAACTCCATCAAAAAAAAATCAGATGCTCTGGAAGGGGATTTCTATCCAATAGGCGGACTCAAAAAAATACCAAAACTTTTTGAAAGTTTAAATTTTGAAATTCATAAAAATGAAGAAATAAAAAAAATACTAATAAGAAACAATAAAGTATCAGGTATAAAAACAAATAAAACACAGTACAAAGCAGATATAGTAATCTACACAGGGAAAGTCTTAGAACTAAAAAAAATAGCCTCGGAATATAAAGGCAAATTTCCAAAAAATGAAGAATATAAAGCAATAACATTGTGGCTCGGACTTAACAAAAAAATAGCCTATTTTGGAAAAAATTCCCACATAATAATAAAAAATGATGAATCCTCTCCCCTCTGGTTTATGGACTTAACTTCTTTTGATTCAAATCTATCACCAAAAGGAAAACAATTAATTGGCATCAGCACAATTCTTCACAAGGATAAAAACTTAATTTTAAAAGATATGAAACAAACAGCAGGAAAATTAATGCCAGACTATAAAAAATACTTGGAAATGGAGAAAGTTATGATAGACCGAGCTGAAAAAACTCTTCAAACATACAACAATCCCCTTTGGGATTTACCTGAACAAAGAACGAATATAAAAGGATTGTACCTTGCAGGCACAGATACGAAAGCATTTGGAAGCGGAGGCACAATGTGCGCAGGAAGTGCATATTCCTGCATAAATTTCATTGAAAAAGATTTTAAATTACTCAAATCTAACTAAAAATATGTACGATGCAGTAATTGCAGGAGCAGGTCCCGCAGGTTCAACTTTTGCAGGAAAACTTGCAGAGGCAGGGTACAAAACTTTGCTTGTTGATTTAAATAAAAAGAAAAATATTGGACATAAAATCTGCGGGGATGCTTTGAGTGTAAATGCGTTAAATTTTTTAAAAAATAATTTTGGGATTAAACTTACAAAAGAAGTAATTAAGACAGATATAAATAATAGCAGGATTTTTTCTTCTGATTTTAAATACTCAGAATTAAAAAGCGGTAATATTGGGGGGAGCGTAATTTCAAGAGAAATTTTAGGACAAGAATTAATTAATAATGCTATTGATAAAGGAGCAGAACTTCTAGACAGTACTTCTGTTCTTGATTTTATTTTCAAAAACAATAAAATCTCGGGAATAAAGACATCAAATCCAAAAAAAAAGGAAATAAAAGCAGAATTAATAATTGATGCAACAGGAGTTTCTTCAGTACTTAGAAAAAATCTTCCACAAAATAATTTTATAGAGAACTTAATTGATAAAAAAGATATCGCTGTCTGCCATAGAAAAATAGTAAAACTTGAAAATTTTGAAACAGATAATAAAACTCTGAATTTTTACTTTAATCCAGAAAAAATAAAAATGGGTTATTTTTGGATTTTTCCAAAAGGAGACAGCATTTTTAACATAGGTATTGGAATATCTTCTAATCTTGGAATATCTCCAAAAAAAGCATACGAAGATTTTTCAAAACAGCTTAACTTAAAAGAAATAAAAGTTTTCAGTGAAGGAGGAGGAGCAGTCCCAACAAGAAGGCCGATGAATTCATTAGTTTACAATAACTTTATGCTGATAGGAGATGCAGGATGTGTAGTAAATCCAATACACGGCGGAGGAATAGGTAATGCTTTTGAAAGTTCATTTTATGCTTCAAAAACAGCGCTGTCAGCTTTAGAAAAAGAAAACTGTTCTATAGAAAATTTATGGAATTACAATCAAAATTATATGGCTCTTTTTGGAAAAATTAATGCAAGATATGATGTCATAAAAATAATCGCAGGTTCTATTTTGAATAAAGAATTTAGTAGTATAATTGAAAGTAATTTAATAGACTATCTGATGAATCCAAAATCAAAATTAAAACTTAATTTTAACTCATTAAAATTGCTGAAAACTCCCAAACTTGTTTTAAAACTTATGGATTTAGCACTTCAGTCTAAAAGAGTAGGTTCTATTTACAAAAAATATCCAAAAATCAGCGATTTTGACTCCTGGAAACAGAAAGAAAACAAATTTTTTGACATTTTAGACAGTAAATACTGCCCTTAAAGACAGATAAGAAACATTTAAAAACATCATTTTTTTTGCTAATTTATATATATTATAAAAAATTAAGGAGTGATTTATAATGCAGGCATCACCAATGGGAATGATGGGTTATGATAGAGCAATAACAATTTTTAGTCCGGATGGACGTTTACTTCAGGTTGAATATGCAAGAAAAACAATTTCTAAAGGAACAACAGCAATAGGGATTGCATGCAATGAAGGAGTTATCATAATTGCAACAAAAAGAGTTATGGAAAAATTATTAGTGTCAGAAAGCATAAAAAAAATAACCAAAATAGATGACAACATTGGTGTTACAATGTCCGGTTTAATAAGCGACGGAAGAGTATTAATAGAAAGAGCACAGAATATAGTTCATTCTTACAAATTAACATATGACGAAACAATTGATTTATTATCTCTTGTAAGAGAGATAAGTGATTACAAGCAGATGTTTACTCAATGGGGCGGAGCAAGACCTTTTGGTGTCTCATTAATGCTCTGCGGAATTGATGAACTTGGCTCTCATATTTTCATAACAGAACCTTCTGGAATTTATTTTGAATATGAAGCTGTTTCAATAGGCGAGAATTCAGCAGTAGTTAACAAACACCTGGAAAAATATTACAAAAAGGATATGCCTATTGAAAAAGGTATAATGATGGGCATTTCAGCATTAAAAAAAGCAGTAACAAAAGAAGAATTTGATGAAGAATTTCTTGAAGTTGCAGTAATTCCATCAAAAACAAAAAAATTCGAGAAGATTGATAAAGAAAAAATTAAAAAATATATTAAACAAAGCGAGTGATTTTTTTGATAGATAACAGAGGAGTATCCTCAAAAGGAGCAGTAGAAGGAAAAATAATAATTAAGTTCCAGCAGAACAAAGATAATTTTGAAATCATTGCAGATTGTGATAAAGCTCTTGAACTTAAAAAAGGAAAAGATATTCCAATTTCAGATATCTTGGCAGTAAATGAAATATTCTCAGATGTTCATTCAGGAGACAGGGCTTCAAAAGAAGACTTAATCCGTGTTTTTAAAACAGATATAATAGAAGATATTGCAAAAAAAATAATAGAAAAAGGTTCAATCCCTCTTACAATGGATTATAAAAACAAAAAAGTAGAAGAAAAAAGAAAAGAAATTCTGCAGAAAATTCAGAGAGAATCAGTAGATTCAAGAACAAATCTTCCTATTCCAATGCAGAGGCTTGAAAATGCATTCAAGCAGGCGAATATAAAAATTACTTTTGAAAAAAATACAGATGAACAAATAAAAGACATAATCCTAAAATTAGCAGTATATCTTCCGCTGAAATTTGAAAAAAAGAAATTGGAAATTACTGTTCCAGCACAGTACTCGGGAGCTGTCTGCAGTTTTTTGAAATCAAAATATGATGTTATAAAAGACAATTGGCAAAACAGCGGTGCTTACAATTGTATTGTTCAGGTAACGCCGGGTGACCTTGAAAAAGTAACTAATTTTATTGAAGAAAAAACAAAAGGAACTGCCGAAATAAAATATATGGAGTGATGAAAATGACAGGATTATTAGTAAAAGAAAAAGAAATTGTTGTTCCTGGGGAAATTTTAGCAGAGGGACTTGAATTTATTCCTTCACATGGAACATATAGATTAGGAGATAAAATATATTCAACTGTAATAGGTGTATTTTCTCCAGAAAATAAAATATTAAAAATTGTACCAATAAATTCTCCTTATCTTCCTTCAGTGGGAGATGTAGTTATTGGAAAAATAGCAGATGTAGGAACAACATTCTGGATTATAGATGCAGGAATAGGGTACAATGTTTTCCTTCCGCTGAGTGCAGCATCAAGAGGTTATGTAGATACAAGAAAAACAGACATAGCTAAGATGTTCAATGTAGGTGATGATGTTGCAGTATTGATAGAAAATGTATCATCTTCTATGATGGTGGATGGTTCAATGAAGGAACCAGGAACAGGAAAATTAATAGGAGGAAAAATAATTGAAGTTAATCCGGCAAAAATTCCAAGAATAATTGGAAAAAAAGCTTCAATGATTCAAATGATAAAAGAAAAAACAGATTGCAGAATAACAGTAGGACAGAATGGAAAAATTTGGATAAACGGCGAACCAGATAAAATCCTCTTTGTAGTTAAAATAATAACTAAGATAACAGAAGAAGCCCACAAAAGCGGACTTACTGATAAAATAAAAGAAATATTGGAAAAAGGTGATATAAATGAGTGAAATAAAAAGACCAGATGACAGGAAATTTGACAAACTTCGTGATATTGAAATAAAACTAAAAGTAATAAAAAATGCAAGAGGCTCTGCAATGTTTAGAATAGGAAAAACAACAGCAATAGCAGGAGTCTACGGCCCTAAAGACTTGTATCCAAAACATCTTCAGAATCCAAAAAAAGGAAAGATAAGAGTTTACTATGACTTAATGAGTTTTTCAGTTTCAGAAAGAAAAAGACCTGGACCCAGCAAACGTTCATCTGAACTAGATATGGTAATTAGGGACGCATTAGATTCAGTTGTAATGCTTGATAAATTTCCAAAACTAGTTGTTGATATTTTCATAGAAATTCCAGAAGCAGATGCAGGAACAAGATGTGCTTCAATTTGTGCAGCATCTCTCGCTCTAGCAGATGCAGGAATACCAATGAAGGATTTAATCTCAGCAGTTTCAGCAGGAAAATTAGGCAAAGTCATAGTGCTGGATATCAACAAAGAAGAAGAGGACTGGAAAGAAGGAGCAACAGACATTCCAGTTGCATACTCAGAAGCGCTCGGAAAGGTGCTTCTCCTTCAGTTGGATGGCAGTATCTCTTCTGAGGAATTAACTCAAGCTGTAAAATTAGGAATAAAAGGATGCAAAGAAATAACAGAACTTCAGAAAAAAGCAATAAAGGAGTTCTACAAATGAGCGAAGACAAGATAAGTGCAAAAATAAGAGGCATCTACTCCACAGCAATATCCAAACTTCTGCTGGATAATAAAGTAAGATTAGTTGAACCTACTCAAACCATAAAAAAGAGATTTTCTCTGCCAGATTCCAGCGAAATTACCCACAATCTTTCAGTTTATGACTCCGAAGAATCAGAAGGAATAAATATCCAAGGAGAAAAAGCAGAGTTTTTAGTGAATATTCTGAAAGAAAACTTACCAGATATAATCATAAGAAAAAAAGAAATGGGAGCCATTTACTTGGCAGAAGTAAAAGACATGCAGGGAGAGGATGTAATTCTTAATCTAGGAAATGGAATAGAAGGAATTCTATTCAAAAGTTATCTAAGAAAAGGTTCAAAACTTTTAGTTCAGGTAAAAGGAAAATTAAAAGGAAAATTTGTCCTATCAACTTCTCTCCGTCTTTTTGGAGAAAATCTTGTTTTGATTGAAGGAGGATTTACAAAAGTCAGCGAGAGCATAACTGACGAAAAAGAAAAATCCAGATTAATTTCTCTTGCAAACAAAGTAAAGCCGAAAAAATATGGAATTCTCTGGAAATCTCAGGCAAGAATAAAAAATAATGAAGAGTTGGAAGCAGAAATAAATATTCTTTTAGAAAAAGAAAAAAAAATGAGAGAAAAAATAATCGGGGATTATGAACCTCATCTTTTAGATAAAGGCGAAGTATTCTACACATTAAACTTAGGGTATGAAGCAAAGAATATCTTAGATTCAATAAGAAACAGTGTTGTTCCTACAGTAAGCAACCATCACTTATTCAAATCAATAGGAAAAAGTGAATTGGTGGACTTTGCAGAATATATGGCATCAAATGGCAGGGATTTAAACAAAGACTTGAATAACTTCATATTAAAAATGCCGGAACCCAACCAAATCTTTACAATAGTTCACAAAAAATCTTTCGGAGGGGATATCCTAATGAAAGGAAAAATTGAGAAAATTGATAAGGATACAATAATCCTAAAAAGGGACATATACCCAGGAGGAGTCTATGACGGACTTGAAGTTCCAAAAGAAGAAGGGGATTATTCTTTGACTTTCCTAAAAAAAGGTGCGCTATTTGTAGTTCACAAATATTTTAATAAAGAAGGAAAAGAAAAAGGTTCTTACATAAACATAAATACAGGAGTTGAACTCATGCAAAGATATGCCTCCTACATAGATCTTGAAATAGATGTAGTAAAGAAAGACGGCGAATCAAAGATAATTGATGAGAATCTTTTAGAAGAACTCAAAAAAGAGGGAATGATTACAGACAAGCTTTTTGAAAAAGCATTAAGTACAGCAAATAGAATAAAAGAAGGTGATATAAATGTTGAATGAAAAATCTGATTTGATTATAGAGTTATACAAAAAAGGAAAAAGACTTGACGGAAGAAAAAATAAAGACAAATACCGAGAAATAAAAATAGAAAAAGGAGTTCTTGCAAATGCAAACGGTTCAGCAAGAGTAGAAATAGGAAATACTATGGTTTTAGTAGGAGTGAAGTTTGAAGTTATGACTCCATTTCCAGATTCCGCAGATGAAGGAATGTTAATGGTAAATGCAGAATTTTCACCGATTGCTCATCCTGAATTCGAGCCAGGTCCTCCAGGAGAAACTTCAATAGAACTCTCAAGAATAGTGGACAGAGGCATCAGGGAATCAAAAGCAATTGATATGAAAAAACTCTGCATAAAAAAAGGAGAAAAAGCCTGGATGGTTTTTATTGATATCTATATTCAGAATGCAGACGGAAATCTAATTGATGCTGCAGCCCTGGCAAGTTTAGCAGCACTTAACAATGCAAAACTTCCAGAATATAATGAAAAAACAGGAATAGTGGACCAGCATACATTAACAAAAACAGGACTTTCAATGAATTGCCAGCCCATTGCCTGCACATTCAGTTTCCTTCCAAAAGATACTGTACTTGTAGACACCTGCTGCGAAGAAGAAAAAGAATCAGCAGGAAGATTTTCAATAACAGTGTCAGAAAAAGCAATTCATTCCCTTCAAAAAGGAGGAGTTTTCGGCTTATCCTTGGAAGATATGGATGAATGTGTAAAAAAAGCTTTTGAACTTTCGAAAGATTTAAGAAAACTTGTTATTTGAGGTGTAAATAATGGAATACAGTAGATTTGAAATTTCAAGAATAATTGGCGCAAGAGCGCTTCAATTATCACTTGGAGCACCCATTTTAATAAAAAGAAACAAGGAAGAATTTGATTTTGTAAAAATAGCAAAAGAAGAGTTCGAAAAAGGATTAATTCCAATAACAGTAAAAAGATAAACCTTTAATTTGTTCTTTTATTTTCTTTATTTAGTGAAGCCGGAAGAATTAATAGAAAAACCAGAAGATTATTTTGATTCAGAGTTTGCAGATAAGTATGAAAAAAGCGGAGCATACAGAAGAATCCAAAAAAAAATGACTGAAAGAATTCTTGAACTAATGGAAATAAATAAAGGACTTATTTTAGATATAGGCTGTGGAACAGGATTCTCAGCAGAAATAGCAGAAAATCACGGAGAAGTAATAGGCATAGATAAATCTCTAGAAATGCTGAAAATAGCAAAAAACAAGGGATATAAAGTTCTCTATGCAGATATGCTTCATCTTCCATTCAAGGAAAATTCTTTTGATTTCATTCTTAGTGTAAGCACAGTTCAGTGGCTAAAAGACAGGGAAGAATACAAAAAATTCTCAAAAGAACTATTTTTTGTCTTAAAAAACCAAGGCAGAGCAGGAATTCAATTCTACATGAATGATGAAAATACAGGAAATTTTGCAAGAAGCTTCAAAAAATTATTCTCAGGAAATTTAGTAATAGATGATAAAAACACAAAGCAGGAGAAAAAGTATTTAATTCTAAATAAAGATAAATAATTGTGTTCAAAAAAATAATCAATTTCTTATTTTGGTTTTTTGGAATTTTCTTGCTGACAGCTTTTTTTCAGTATTTTATATTGAATATCTATCTAAGCAGAACAAGTGTTCTTTTCTGTCTGTTTATTTCCCTGCTGTTCTCTTTTTTTATAAGCCGGAAATTAAAACTTCTTGAAAATGAAAAAATAATAAAGCCCAAAAACAAATATTTTCTTTACATATCAATATTTTTCATAATCATCTACCTGCTTTTTAACGTACCTTACAAATTTAATAAAGAAACAGGCTCCTGCTCAGATTTATACAAAAATTATATTTTATACAAGGATATACCCTACCAGTATCCTCCAATGGACATTCTTTTTGAAAATAGCATTTTTAATACTTATCAATAATCAGCTTTTTCTTTTTCTTTTTGAATTCCTGCTGATTTCTCTAATCCTCCTCTTTTTATCTTATTATCTTGATTTATCTGCTACTCTTCTTCCTGTATTCTTTTATTTTATTTATTTTAGAAACATCCTTGTGTAGTTCCTTTTCCTCCCTGCTTTTTTTATAATACAAAAAAAGAAATTTAAAAAATCAGATTTAATTTCATTTTCATTTTTTGCAGTTTTGTCATTAATGACAAAGCAGTACCCGGCATTCTTTCTAGTATCATCAATTTTAGTAATCTTTCTTCTTGGAAGAAGAAAAGACTCATTAGCTCTTGCTTTATGTCTAATCCCTGCAGTTCTTTTAGTTTTTCTCCTCGATTTCCTAACAGGAGGGTATATTCATCAAGTTATTTTATCCCACCCAGAAACAGGTTCAAATTATTCCATAAACAACATAATTAATGTATTCTACGGAACATATTACTTCTTTTTTCCAATTCTTTTTATTTCCCTGAAAGAAAACAGAAAAGACAAATTCATTTTTTATTCAATTATTTTGTCATCAATAATTACTTTCTTTTTCGAACTTAGAAATACAGCAGGAGCCTCCCCTCACTATATTTTCCCGATTTTTTTATTTTCAATTATCTCCTTCAACTTCAAAAAAAATAAAATTCTTTACTTATTTTTCTTCTTATTACTATCCACTCTAATTTTTAAGAATTTATCTGTTTTCTCTGTATCTCATCTTGAACTTTCTCTGCAAAAAACAATGAACTCTTTTCTTGAAAATCACCCGGAACTCATAATTGACAACTGCGAATTTAAAGTAAACCGAGAAATAACTTTAGATAATTTCATACCTTATTATTACTTCTTTAATTTAAATAATAGAATTTATCTTGAAGAAACAAAAAATTATTTTTCCTCCCTTCTAAACAAAGAAACAACTTCTTTGGTAATTTTAAACCCTATCAACAAAGTAAACTTAGAAAAAAATTTTTTTGAAGAGATGAAGAATAATTTTAATCATTTTGTTATAATTCCAAGATTAAATAAAGAAGATGTTTTTTGCAAAACTTGTGTTCCAGCATTTTATGGAAAATTTAAAAATGAATCTTTAGGATTGGAATTTAAAGATATGTTCTACACCCTTCCAGAGAACATTCTTGAAGATTATTACAAATACTTTGCAAAGTATGGATTATCAGGTAAAGATGAAGATTATACTCAGCCGGAAATTGTCGTTTTTGCCGATAAATTATCTTCATCTTTTTTGTTAATATTCTACTTAGTTTTTATGTTTCTGATTCTTAAAGAGTTTATTCAATAGTTTTATCTAAAAAAGCCCCGGGAGAGATTTGAACTCTCAACCTTCTGCTTACGAAGCAGACGCTCTGCCATTAAAGCTACCAGGGCGCATACTAAATAAAAAGAACAATCCTTAAAAATTTAAACTTGTATTAACCAGATTAATAAAACAATAAAATTCTTCAAAGAAGAATTTTATGTTCACAAAATTTTTTATTAAATTTTGTTGAATTACAAAGTAATTTTACAATAAAATCCATTTAGGATTTTATGTACAGAAAATCTTTCAGATTTTCTTGTATGTACCAAAAATATGAAATATTTTTTAGTTCCTACCAGAATTAAGAAGTGGACTTTGCAGGTGCTGATAATTTCATTATGGCAACTCAAAGTTAAAAAGACAACTTTGAGTATTTGAACCTTGTATTATTCAAATCCTGCCAATATAAATTAAACAAAAGAAAATGGACTCGGCAGGATTTGAACCTGCGATATTCGCCGTGTAAGGGCGACGCCATAGCGACTAGACTACGAGTCCAAGTATATAAAATTAAAAATATTTTAATTTTTAAATTGTTTCTATTCCAATAGAATCATATTTTTTTCTTTGATTATATTCAAAATAAGCTTTGTCTGAGTCTTCTCAACAAAATCAAATGTCTGTATTTTTTTCAAAAAATCATCCATTTTCTTTCTTGACTTAAACCTAGCAATAATTACAGCATCACTCTGTCCTGTAATATCATAAACAGCAGAAACACTGTTGTTAACAGCAATTTTTTTCTCAACTTCAAATAACTTCCCTTTAGAGATATTCATCTCAATCATAACAGAAACATCATATCCTATCTTTTCATAATCAATATTAGCGCTGTATCCTCTAATAACCCCCGCACTCTCAAGTCTTTTAGTCCTATTCATAACAGTAACAACAGAAACATCAATTTGTTTAGCAATATCTCTGTAAGATAATCTGGAATTATCTAGTAAGCAGTTTATTATCTTTTTGTCAGTTTCATCAATTAACACTTGTTCATTTTCTTCCATATTTTCAAAACAAAAATTAAAATTATTTAAATATTTCTATTATAAATTAACAAATGTTAATTATTTTATCAAATATATTTATATATGTAAATAATTTCATCACAAACCATGAAAAAAGAAGAGATAATCCAATCTGTAAAAGAGAAGAAAATAGAATTTGTAGAATTAAAGTTCTCAGATATTTATGGAAATCCAAAATCCTTTACATATTCAATAGACAAGTTAGATGAAATATTAAACCACGGAGTTTTCTTTGACGGTTCATCAATAGGAGGATTATCAGAAATTGAAAAAAGTGACATGATGCTAAAACCAGATATAGAAACAGCTTTTATTCTGCCGGAAAAAAAATCAATAAGATTCATAGCAGATATATACACATCAACAGGAGAACCTGCAAAAAGTCCAAGAAATATTTTAAAAAAATTAGTAGAAGAATTAAAAGAAAAAAAAATTTATCCAAAAATAGGAGCTGAAATTGAATTCCACTTATTATTAAAAGAAGGTAGAAAATTGAAACCAATAGATAATGGTTCCTACCTAAATTCAAGAGAAGACAGTGCAAAAAAAT
>CAZVOT010000027.1:0-11667 GCA_964628775.1 Candidatus Woesearchaeota archaeon | reverse complement strand
AAAGATTGGTGTTTTTATAAGTTTCAAGTATATTCCTTACTTCTTTTAGGTATTCAGTTATGGTTTTTTTCATAAAATCAGAACAACTTCTAAATCTATTAATATTTTATTGATAAAAATATTCCAATTAGGAATATTAATCGAAACATTTATATATTATCATTTATAGTGATAATGTTATCATAGAGAGTGATAATATGAGAATAGAACTAAAAATCATTGATTTGCTTGCAAGGAATATAGATAAAAAGTTTACAATAAATGAAATATCCTTAGCTGCAAAAGAATATTATTCTTTTGTTCATAGAACTATTAATAAACTAACTAAAGATGGAGTAATTACAAAGATAAAAGCGGGAAAAGCATTCTTATGTTCATTAAATTTAAACAATGAAAAAACTTTAACAATGATAAAATTGAATGAGATTGAGAAAAAAATCAGTTTTTTCAATAAAAATAAGGAATTAAAATTAATATTAGATGATTTTTTTAATTTGTTAAAAGAAGAATCTAATATAGTCTCAGCTGTTCTATTTGGTTCTTATTCAAAAGAAACTGCAGCAGAAAAAAGTGATATTGATATTTTAATTATATATAAAAACACATTAAATTTAGAAAAAGCAATAAAAGAGATACATGCAAAATATGACAAAGAAATAAATTCAATTATAATGACTTTAACTGACTTCAAAAAGCAGAAAGATAAAGTCTTAATAAAGGAAATTATAAATAATCATATTGTTCTTTATAGTGCTGAGAATTTTATAAATCTGGTGTTCAAATGAAAATTGAAGATATAATCATAAAATCAATGAAAAAGGACAAAAAAGAAAGAGGAGTATCAATAACAAAACCAAATATTTATCTAAGCGAGGGACATATCAAAAAAGCAGACCATAACCTTGTAGTTATGACTGATTTAAACAAACTCGGACATGAAGATTGGGTTGTAATTTCTGCATATTATGCGATGTATCAGTCAGCAATATCTCTTCTTGCGAGAATAGGGTTGGAAAGCAAGGAACATTCCACTACTGCAGCAGTTTTAGAATATCTTTTTGATGAAAAAATAAGCAGAGATTTAATTGGAAAATTCAACGAATTAAAAAATAGGATTGAATTAATTACAATTGATGAAAAATACATAGATTATTTATGGAAAGTTAAACAGGCAAGAGAAAAAGTTCAATATGGCATCTCTATAAATTACAAGGAAACAGATATTATTATAAAAAATGCAAGAGAATTTGTAATTAAAATAAAGCTCGTTTTGAATGAATTAGATGATAAATTCATTGAAATTCTTAATAAAAAAATGAGAGAACTGCAGAAATTGTCTGAAAAATTACAAAAAGATATATAAATCTATTAATATTTTATTGATAAAAATATTCCAAATAGGAATATTTATTAATTCTCTTTCTTAATAATAATTATGCTCACATTAGAAGACATAAAAAAATGGAGAAAATCATTAGAAATAACACAAAAAGAACTCTCAAAAGCAGGCAGGAATCTCTCAATCAATGATTTCAAAGATGGAAAAAAAGAATGCAAATCCTTCCTATAACTTAGTTCTAAAAATCGTGGAATTCTTGGAAAAATATGAAAGTCCCAAAGAAAAAACAAAAAAAGCGCCAAGAGCAGTGTTAAAAACTAAAGTTTTTACACCTCTTCCTTTCAGTCAGAGGGATATGAACCAGTATTACCAGTTCAAATCTGCTCAAAGGAAAATAAAGCGCCAAGAGCAGTGTTAAAAACTAAAGTTTTTACACCTCTTCCTTTCAGTCAGAGGGATATGAACCAGTATTACCAGTTCAAATCTGCTCAAAGGAAAATAAAGCGCCAAGAGCAGGATTTGAACCTGCGCCAGCTTGCGCTGACTGGCTCTCAAGGCCAGCGCCTTAGACCACTCGGCCATCTTGGCTTTTTTGAATATAAGTCCGAATCTATTCCTCTGCTTCTTTGGCAGAAACCTTTCTTTTAAGAAAGGGTTCTCGATGCCATCTTGGCAACGAAGAACTACTTTTTTACTTTACAAAATAAAGAATTAGCAAATCAATTAAAAAGTTTTCCAAATTACTTCATATGGATAAATCTCTCAGATTTATAATTGCTTTTTTCTCCAAAAACAGCAATGCCAAAATTAAAATACCTCTTCCCATCAGTATCTTCATCATGCCATCTTTCCTTTAATTCAGAAAAAGTAAGATAAGTTCTCTTTACAGAAGAAGGATCTTCAAAATAAATCCTTTCTGAATCATATCCAATTGCAACAGTATAATAACCATTTTTCCAAGTCTTCTTCCTTCCTTTCTGAACTAGTAAAATTACAGGAACCATTCTGTCTATGAACTCTTTAATATCTTTTATTTTCATTTCCATAATCTTGCATCGTAATTTGTGTTTGTTTGCAGTTTTTTTTATTCCTAAAATTGGTGTTCCAATTTCTGTTGTTCCAGCAAGCTTCATTATTCTATCTTCTCTTTCATCAATGTTGTAATAAGCAAGAACTGCCTGAATTGCCTTTGCTCCGCCGTCATAGTCATATGTCTTTACCATCTCTGGAAAATCAAGAAGAACAAGATTATTTTCCATATTCTAAAACTCTCTCTAATATAATCTTAAACCAAGGAGTATATTTTTCAGGATTTTTTTTGATGTCTTTTTTCAAATCATCAGTAGAAATCCATTTAAAATCATCAGCTTCCTCAGGATTGATTTTAATTTCTCTGTCAAAATTACCAATAAAAACATGGTCAAACTCCCATTCAGTAAGTTCATTATTTACTTTTGCCTTATAGATAAAACTAAGTATTTCATTTAAATCGCAGTCAAAACCCATTTCTTCCTTTAATCTTCTATGAACAGCATCAGCAGTATCTTCATTTGGGGAGGGATGACTGCAGCAGGTATTTGTCCAAAGCCCTCCGCAGTGGTATTTGGATTTGGCTCTATGCTGTAACAGCATTTCTCCTTTTTTATTAAAAACAAATATGGAAAAAGCCCTGTGTAATCTCCCGCCATTTTTATGTGCTTCTAGTTTTTCCATAACACCTATAGAATTATCCTTCTCATCAACAAGAATAACATTAGTCATATAAAAATAAAAAAGCCATTTACTTAAAAATTTATAGGAAGTAGTTCAGCGAAAATGTTTTGAAGTTTAGGGTACTTTATAGAGTAATAATAAAAATCATTCATTTTTAATTTAAAAATTAATATGAATAATCTTCATTGTAATTAAAAAGCAAAATTTTTCTTTAAATTTGTGATAAATTTTATTGAATCTTTTTTAATGAAAAAGATCATTTCTATAGATTTAATTCAATTGCATATTTTCATTAAGAAGCAATAACTTTCTCTGATTCCTGGAACTTTAAATTTTTTATTTTGCCGATGCCCATTATGTCTTCCTTAAAATCAAAAATCTCTTTTGGAGCTCCAATAGTCATTGACTCAACTTGAACTCCAAGTCCAATTCCTTTATCTTTCTTGTATTTCCTGACAGCAGATACAGCTTCTTTTAAGAGTTCCCATTTTCTTGAAAAATCATTGTCTTTCTCTTTCAGTTCAGGCCAGGAAGTCAAGTGAATGCTCTCTTTAGAATCAAACACATTATTGTAAATCTCCTCTGTTACAAAAGGTATGATTGGAGCCAGCATTTTTATTGAATTAAGAAGAACTTCTCTTAAAGTTGTAATTGCAGATTCTTTTGATTCTTCATTTTCGCTGTATATTCTGTATTTTATAAGTTCAACATAAATATCTGCAAAATCATGCCATATAAAATTCCTTATTGCCTTTAAAGTTCTGCCAAAATTGCATTCTTTCATTGCACTGTCAACTTCTAAAATAGTTAAATTCATTTCATTCAAAATAAGCAAGTCAGCAGGATGCTTGCTTTTTCTTTCCTTTGTTTCAAACAAAGAAACAAATCTTGAGATATTCCATAATTTATTTATAAATTTCTTTGAGTAGTCCATTTCTTCATAATCAATAGGCCAAAGTTCTCCAGGAGAACTTGCAGAAACCCATTGTCTGTATATATCAGCAGAGTATTTTTCAATAATTTCAGCAGGAAGGATTACATTCCCTTTGCTTTTGCTCATTTTCTTTCCGTCAGTTCCAGCAACAAGTCCATTTATTAATGCTTCATTAAAAGGAAGTTTTTTAGTAAGAGCTGTGCATCTTGCAAGAGAGTAATACATCCATGTCTTGAGTATATCCTCTCCCTGGCTTCTCACATCAGCAAGCCTGTCTTTTCTCTGGACTTTAAGCCATTTGCTTAATCTAAGAGCAGTAAGAGAAGAATCCATCCAAGTATCCATAACATCCTTTTCAGGAATTATTTTTCCTCCGCAAGAACATTTCTCTGCAGGTTTTGTTTTTAACGGATCAATTGGAAGTTCATTTTTTTTGGCAATTATCACCTTCTCACATTTATCACAGTACCATAAAGGAAAAGGGGTTGCCCAGCATCTCTGCCTTGAAATAACCCAGTCCCAAAGAGCAGCATCGCTCCAGTCAATTAATCTGGATTTCATAAAGTCAGGATGCCAATTTATTTTTTCTGCTGATTCCTTTATCTGTTCTCTTATTTTTGTAGTTGCAAAGTACCACTGTTTTTTTACAAGAATCTCCATAGGTGTTTTGCATCTCTCACATACAGTTATTGTCTGTTCTATATTCTCTTCTTTCTCAATTAAATTCAATTTTTTAAGTTCTTCAATAATTTTTTTTCTTCCATCTTCAACAGAAAGTCCTTCTAAAATAGGAACATCTTTTGTGAATTTACCTTGTTCATCAAGGACTATTTTTACAGGAAGATGGAATTTTACAACCCACCTCCAGTCATCTTTATCTCCAAAAGTGCAGTGATAAACTGCTCCAGTTCCAAAATTAATATCAGCTTCAGTATTTCCAATTATTTCTACAACTTGTCCAAAAATAGGTATTTTAACTTTTTTGCCGATTAATTTCTTGTATCTTTTATCTTCAGGATTTACAAAAACAGCAACACAGGAAGGCATAAGTTCTGGACGTGTTGTTGCAATAGTTATCTCTCCTCCTTCAGAAATCGGTAATTTAATGTAATAAAATTTACCAGTTCTTTTTTTCTTTGATGTCTGTGCATCAGCAATAGCAGAATGGCATGACGGACACCAGGAAACAGGATGTTCTTTTCTATAAATCATCCCGCTGTCGTACATATCCAAAAAAGACTCCTGAACCATTTTTACATACTCATCATCCATAGTAACATACTGGTGCTCCCAGTCAACAGAAATTCCAAGAACCTGAACCTGTTCTTTTCTAATATATTCAATATTTTTAAGAAGATGTTCTCTGCACATACTTCTAAACTTGTCAACACCAACTTGTTCAGCAGTTACATGGTAATTCTTTTCAATATAAATCTCAGCAGGAAGTCCGTGGCAGTCCCAGCCAAATGGCAGTAAAACAGAAAATCCCTTCATTCTCTTGAAATGAGCGAGTATATCCAAGTATGTAAAATTAAAGAAATTCCCGGTATGCAAGTCAACATAAGGATAAGGAGGAGGAGTGTCAATCAAATAATTTTTTTCAGGCTCTTTATCCTCCTTCCATTTGAATATTTTCTGTTCAACCCAGAATTCTGCCCATTTTTTTTCAACTTTCTTAGGCTCATAAATCTGTTCCAGCACCATAATTCTGTTTAAATGCATTTAATTTAAATTTTTATTGGATTACTCTTCAAATGAAATTAAAGGAGTTCTTGATACAATAAAGTTTATAATTATATTCTCTTTTTTTAAATAAATGAAAAAGATTATACTGCCTTTGATTTTTTTGATTTTAATCTCTGGCTGCACAACTGGAAAACATTCAGAAAGAGTTGCTTCAAAAGGAGACACAGTTGTAATTGGTTATGTGGGGCTTCTGGAAGACGGCTCGGTATTTGATACAACAAGCGAGGAAATAGCAAGAAACTTTAATATATACCAGGAAGGAAAAATTTATTCCCCAATTGTCTTTGAACTTGGAAAAGGGAATATGATAGAAGGTTTTGAAAATGCAATTTTAGGAATGAAGTTAGGAGAAGAAAAAGCAGTAAGCATCCCAGTAGAACAAGCTTACGGAGAGAAAAAAGAAGAATTAATTGGTGAAACAACTATCTCTGCGAGTATGTTTTTAGAAAATAACATGACACTTGTAATTAATGGAACATATATGATAAATGCAAACAACGGACGTCCTCTTTCTCTAAAGGTGGTTTCCTTTAATGAAACAGATGTAAACGCTTTAGTTGATTTTAATCATCCTCTTGCAGGCAAAGAACTTATATTCAGAATAAAATTATACGAGATAAGATAAAAATATGCCACACCAATGCGTTAGATGCGGAAAAATTTATGAGGATGGAGCAAGACAGCTTCTTTACGGCTGTGATGACTGTTCAGGAAAGTTTTTCTTTTTCATAAAAAAAGAAGCAATGCTTAACAAAGCAGATGATATAAGAAAAGTTCTTTCTAAAAATGAAATTTCTGAAATGGAAAAAGATGTAAGAGAAATAGCAGGAAGTGCAATTGATGAAAACCAGCCGGTAATCCTTGATATTGAAACAATAAAAACAAAAACACCAGGCAAGTATGAAATTGATGTTGTTAATTTGATGCGCGGAAAACCTGTTATTATAAGTATTGATGAAGGCAAATATTTTATTGATCTGCCAACAGCATTTGAAAGTGCAAAAAAAGAAAACAAATAATAAAAAATTGCCTGCTCGTCGCTACGAAAATTAGCATTTTCTACTTCAAAATTCATTAGAATTTTGAATTAACCTCAGCCTAAAGGTTCTGGCAAAGCCAGAACACAAGGGCTTTAGTCCGCATTGTTTGAACTTTGTTCAAACTCATTGAAAATGCAGAGCATTTTCAAGCTCAGAAAATAAAAAAACATTTTCTCGAGCATCAAGGAACTTGATGCAGCCGAGGTGCAAGGAACTAAAGTTCCTGCACACAAGGTTTTTCAAACATTGTTGTTTTAATCGCTCCTCGCTAAACATTAAAAACCTCTGGTTTTTAAGTTCAAAAAAAGAGATGTTTAAACTTTTTTTAGAACATTAAAAATCAGTTACAGATATAATATAACTGATTTTTATGCATCAAAAATGCTTCGCATTTTTGAGCTCAAAAAAATGATTTATTTAGAATTTTTTTAGAGCACAAAAACTTTCAGTTTTTGTTGAATAGGCAATTCTCAAAAAATTCCAAAGGAATTTTTGAGCTTGAAAACCTTCGGTTTTCAATGTTATGGAATACTATAAAATTGCGAAGCAATTTTATGTACCAAAAATACATTAAGCATTTTTGTGTAAAAAATTTCGACTTAAAAGAAGTTGGAGTTTCAACAAATTTGTAAAGTAAATTTGTGCACAGGAAGAAACTTCCTTGTGTAGACTCGAAATTTGTTATAATCTTATAATCTTCATGACATTTTAGAACAGATTAATAAAAAACAGATTTTATCTAAATTGAAATAATATCAGTAAAAATAAAAATTAATAATTAATATAGAAATAAAAAACTATAAAAACACAATTTCAATTAGTATTTCTAATATGGGCTTCAAAAAGTTAAGAGACAGCATAAGAAAAAAAATAAGAAATGTTATCGGTAGATTTTTTAAAAAAGACAAGGATTTAAAGCTTGGAATTTACGGCCCTCCTAATGCAGGAAAAACAACTCTTGCAAATAGAATTTGTATGGATTTTGTAGGAGAGGAGATGGGTGCAGTCTCTCCAATAGCCCACGAAACCAGAAAAGTAATGATAAAAGAGAATGTCACAATAAAATCAAAAAATGGAAGAGAACTTACAATAAATCTTGTAGACACTCCTGGAATTGCAACAAAAATTGATTTTGAGGATTTTGTAAAAAAAGGACTTAAAATTGCAGATGCAAAGCAAAGGGCAAAAGAAGCAACTCAGGGAGTTATAGAAGCAATAAGCTGGCTTGATAAAATGGATATGGTAATGGCAATAATGGACTCAACAAAAAATCCTTATACTCAAGTAAATATAACAATTCTTGGCAATTTAGAAGCAAGAAATATTCCCATACTTCTTGTTGCAAATAAATGTGATGTAAAAAATGCAGAACCTGAAAGAATAAAAAAACTCTTTCCGCAGTATGAATTAATTCCTATATCTGCAAAAACAGGAAAAAATATAGAGGATTTATACGAAAAAATATTTCAGATGGTGGATAAAAGATGAAAGATTCAAAAAAGAACATTGACATAGCATTCCTTGCATTTGAAAATCTTAGTGTGATGTCAAGAAAAGAGAAAATAAGATATTTGATAGATACAGTAAAAGCAGGAAAAATTCTAATTATAGATGGAAAGTTAGATTCTGAAGAAGAGACAAATTTAATAAGCGAGACAATGAAAAATGTAAATGAAGAATTTCCAGGAATAGAACTTTCTTCAATGTCAATAGAGGATACTGGCGAAAAAAGTTTTGTTCTTAAATTAAAGAGAAAAGCTCTTGAAGTAATAACAGGAAGAAGAAGAGGTTTTACTATAATAGGGCCTGCCAGAATTATAAAAGAAATAAAAAGCAAGAAAGATCAGGTTTCAATATTAATGCAGTAAAATATTGTAGGGCAGTATAGTAATATTTTTAAACATATACTGATAAATATCTAATTGAGGAAATTAATAATAATATGAATGCAGTAATATCAGATGAAGATGACGGCAAACCGCCCTCTAAGAAAGAATCTATTGAAAATAATATTCTAAAGAATTTCTATAAAAGTAATTTAACTGCTAAGAGGTATTTAGGACAATGATAGAAATTTCTACAATTTCAGAAGATGACAGCAAACCGCCTTGTAGAGAAGACTTTTCTAAATATCTAAAAGAATCATACTATCTTGGATTTCTATTAAAAAAAAGGAGGTTTGTCAGATAGAATATGTCATACCTATATGAAAACATAAAAACAGAAGAAAGGGTATATGGGATACTGGGTTCATCAGCAAATATACTTTGTTTTTTACTTAAGTATTCCGCAAAACTTGCTATATTGGAATTATTATTCCACATGGTAGCGTATACAGTACCTTTTAAAGTAAGAGCATTAATTGGGGTTTTGATAACTCTTCTTCTTGAAATCAGGAAGAAAAATAAAGACCTTAAAGAATATGCCTGGATGTTTCCGCTTGGAATGGGCGGAGAAAAACCGTTAGAATAAAGATTTTTTTCTTTTTTGAGTATTTCCTTTGTCTTTTTTAATCAACTTATCTTCTGATAGAAATTCTTTCATTAAGAGTTTTATTTATAAATCTTTGATTTATTATAATTAACTATGGCGCGTATTTCTTGGGATGATTACTTTATGGAAATGGCAAAATTAGCAAGCAGAAGAAGTTCATGTATTAGAAGACAAGTAGGAGCAGTTCTCACAAAAGACAACCATATAATTTCAACTGGATACAATGGCTCGCCAAAAGGAACAGAACACTGCATTGATATCGGCTGTATAAGAGAAAAAAATCATATTCCTTCAGGCGAACGCCACGAACTTTGCAGAGGAACCCATGCTGAACAGAACTGCATAGCCCAGGCAGCATACAGCGGTGTTTCAACAAAAGACACAGTGATATATACAAAAGTATTTCCCTGCACAATGTGCTTAAAGATAATGATAAATGCAGGAGTAAAGGAAATCGTTTATGAAGAGGATTATAATGACTCTTTATCAGAACAGCTGATAAAAGAGAGCGGGATTCTGGTTAGAAAAATTAAAGTAGTTTAGAACGTCATTTCTTCTCTCCAATTATTTTTTAAATATTTCTCTTTTATTTTATCTAATGCCTCCAGTTAGAAAAGAAAAACCCATTCCAAAACCCGCTCCTGCAGTTCCAAATATTCCAGGAATAAAACCTTATGAAGAAAAACCAGCTCCTGTTGTTCCAGGAATAGAAATTACATCAACTGAATTTAAACATCTCCCTCTAAAACCAGGTTATGCTATCAGACAAATAAAACAAGGAAGCACTATAGTTAAAGAATTTTATGTAGAAGACAAACAGTCAGAAAATCTTATTCCGGATGAAACTCCTCTTGAAGTTAAATTACATAATCTAGTTCAGGAAGTTATAGATTTTCTGCCTGACCACAGAGATAAAACAAACCAATTAATAAATGAACTTAACAAATCAGAGGGTGAACTTTTTTATAATCAAATTATGAATAAATTAACTGAAATTTACTCTTTAATAAGAGAAAATCCAAATACTCCAAGAGAGGTTTTATCAACAATCCTGCCTTTATCAGAAGATTACCTTACAAAAGATAGAATACATCTAAAATCCTTGATAGATTCATTAAAAAATGAAATTGTTGTAAAAAATAATACTATAGATATTCACAATCAAAGAATACTCTCTTTAGAAAACCGTCTGAAGTTAATATCAATAGTAGAAAGGTTAAGTGAAAGCGAAGAGTCAAACATAGTTGATTTAGTAATTAGAGCGGTTCAGTCAAATTTCCCTGTGACTAATCAAAATGATTACGGCTGTACAATAAATTCAAGGGGTATTCAAACATTAGTCTCTCTTGATTTTAAAACTGTTAAAATAGATTTTTCTTTTAACAAAGCAGATAAAAATAAAGTAGCTTATTTAATATCTCTGCCAGGTACTCTTGTTCAAAAAGAAAAAAGTCCGGAAGAAATTGAATCAGCATTATATCAAGAAATAGATTTAACTTGCAGAAACCTTCTCAATTTGTTAAATGAGGAAAAAGAGATACTCCCCTCCCTTTTAAATAAGACTGCATCTAAAACAGAATATTTAAGATTAAATGAGACTCTTTCAAATTACACAAGTTTAGAACAGGGTATCTCTAATTTTAGAGAAAATCAAAAAAACCATCCTGAAACTTTTGTTGGGCTTAGGACCGCAGTACTCGATTTAAAAAATAAATTTAAAAAGAAAAATCTAGGAAGTTCAAACAAAGTAAAACACGTATGTAAAGAACCAGATAGTCTATTTACATACAACATTTCAAAAAATGTTTTGAATTTTTTAAAAGATGTATTTAAAGAGAAGATTGAAATTTATATAAATAATAAGAATACAGGAATTATTAAAAATCAGGAAGAAGTAGAAGAGATAATAGATAATTTGGGGTTTTACATTTCTAATAGTAGCAGGAAAGTGTTTGTTCATAGAATTCCAAAAACTACTTCTCTTGGAATATCCTCTCAAAATGCACCAGAAAAGGAACTTCTTGGATTAATTTACTATCTTGGAAATTATCTAAAATCAAATAGTGCATAAGAATGGCAGATTACACTCTAATTATAGAACATAAAGTAAGCAATTCTGTTTCTTTCTGGAATTTCTTTTATTCAAATTGGAATAATGAGATGTATAATATTTTTGAAGTAATAGTTGATGTTTTTGGAAAAGATAATGCCGATTACTTTGTTTGGAACACAGAATTTACAAAACAATTTACAAAAAAAAAGCCGGATAAAAACAGGCATAATTGGGGCTACGGTATAAAATTAAACAACTCTTATGCATCTGTAAAATTATTCTGTCCGGCATCAGGAGAAATGAAGATACGCCTCACAGATGTAAAAAAAGAAGATATTGATTCTCTAGA
>CAZVOT010000026.1:0-11746 GCA_964628775.1 Candidatus Woesearchaeota archaeon | reverse complement strand
TACCCCGATGCTCTGCATCGGGTGGGAGCTTCATTATTAATCTTTAAAATTAGGAATCCTCTTTTAACTATCTAAAAACATAACTGTAAAGAGAATACTTAAGGATTTTTTTCGCGGGATAATCCTAGTTAAAGTGTTTCTAAAAATAAAAAAATATGTTTCTAACCAGAGTGCAGGAGAAAAACAACTTTGTTTTTAATATTTATTAATTAGATACTCTGAGTGGTTTTTTTAATCAAGCAAACTTCTTTTAACTCTGCTATAAACAAAGGACATACTTTTTCTAAAAATAATCCTTTTTGTAGAATATAACTCCTGCTCCTGCCATTATTACAAAACACAGCAGTAAAACATATAAAAAAGCATAAGGAGAATTTTGTAAAGGAAGAATGATATTCATTCCGAGTAAACCAGAAATTATAGAAGGCACAGCAAGCATTATTGTAACTGAAGCTAGGAATTTCATTACAATATTTAGATTATTTGAAACTATTGAAGCATAAGCATCCATTGTGTTTGCAAGAATATTGGAATACATCTCCACCATCTCTATTGACTGTTCATTGTCAATGAGAATATCATTTAAAACATCGCTATCTTCTTTGAATAATTTTATGATTTTTGTGTTGATTACTTTCTGAAGAATTTTTCCATTTGAAACAACAGCAGAATGAATATAAACCAACTCTTTTTGTGTTCCAAGAAGTTCAATAATTTCCTTATTCTTTGATGAAACAAGAAGTTTTTTTTCAACAGAATTTATTTCCTTTTCAATCTCGTCCAAATACTTTTGGAAATAATAATTTGCACGCGAAAGCAGAAGAATCATTAATCTTGTTTTTTTTGTGGTAATTACCTTTTTTTTCATCTTAATATAAAGGTCAGATATAACATCAGAATCCTTTAATGAAACAGTTATTACAAATTTATCACATACAATTATACTGACAGGCATTATCATCTTGTTTTGATTTTCATCTTTTAGAGGGACTCTTATTATTATATGTGCAATATTATCTTCGCACTCAGCTCTTGGGTTTTCATCATAATCTAAAGAAGCTCTAAGCATATCCTCTGGAATATTAAGTAGAGAAGATATTTTGTCAATCTCTTCTTTTGAAGGAGCAATTAAATTAATCCAGCTTCCTGTTTCAATTGAGTCAAGTACCATAAATTCAGGATCTCTCTGAGTTTTTTTGAATATTCTTATCATTTTGTATAATTAGTAAATGTTTTGTATATAAATGCTTCTATAAAAATCATAAAATTTTCTTCATTATATACACATTATCTCCTTCTCTTACTCTCCCATTTACCTTTAAGGCGATTAATTTTCCTTTCCCTGCTTTTTTAATCTTTTTGTGATTAATTTCAATTGATTCTGCAGTCTGCTTCAAGAAAGTATTCTTTCCTTCTATTACTATTAAATCTCCCCTCTTTATGCCGGAGTGAAAAAGCTGTATCTCAGCAGTAGAAATTTTAGGATAATACTTTTTTACAGTTCCAAGAGAAGACTTTTTCAAAGAAGACATATTTCCGCTTTTTTCTAAATCTACTTCATTATCAGGACGCTCAAAATAAAATCCAGTACAAAACCCCCTGTTAAAAACAGATTCAAGTTCTTTTTTCCATATAGGAATTTTTTTTCTGTCAAAATTATCAATTGCCTCTCTATAAACCCGAACAACAGTTGAAACATAATCAGCATCTTTCATTCTTCCTTCAATTTTAAAAGAAACAGCGCCCATTTTCATAAGTTTATTAATATGTTCTATCATACACAAATCCTTTGCATTCAAAAACATCTTTCCATCATAAATCATTTCGCCGTTTTCATTTTTTACATTCCATTTCTGTCTGCATGACTGCATGCATTCCCCCCTGTTTGCGCTTTTTCTGTAGAAATTCTGTGAAAAAAAACATCTCCCGCTTACAGATACGCACATTGCACCGTGTATGAAAATCTCAATTCCAATTTTGGATTTTTTTATTATTTCTTTTATCTGCTTTAGCGAACATTCTCTTGCAAGAATAACTCTATCAGCACTTAATTTTTTGTAGAAATTTAAAGATACACTGTTTGAAACATTTGCCTGTGTGCTTATGTGGAAAGGAATTCCAACTTTTTTGGCAATTTCAATTACAGCCAAATCATGTACAATAACAGCATCAATCCCGGCAGTTTTTGCTTTTTTAATTAATCCTTCAATTTCCTTTATTTCATTCTCATAAATAATTATGTTTGTTGTCAAATAGCATTTTACATTATGAGAATGACAGTATCTGGCAATTTTTTTTAAATCCTCTATTTTGAAATTATCAGCATTCATCCTCATATTAAATTTTTCAACACCGAAGTAAACAGCATCAGCGCCGTTCTCAACAGCAGAATGTAAAACAGCAAAATTCTTGCATGGAGCCAAAAGTTCGGGTTTGTTCATATTAATAATTAAAAATCTATGCAAAATTTAAGTATATTCATTTTCTTCTGTTAAAAATAAATCCTAAATATTCTTTTCTAATACTTTTTATTCCTATCCACCTTTTAAGGAAAGGACAATATACAA
The DNA here is from genome assembly GCA_964628775.1 of Candidatus Woesearchaeota archaeon. Classification (GTDB taxonomy): domain Archaea; phylum Nanobdellota; class Nanobdellia; order CAZVOT01; family CAZVOT01; genus CAZVOT01. Next base: position 9,179 of record CAZVOT010000026.1, on the reverse strand, counting down.
AAAAGGAGCATAAAGAATCAAATAAATAGCACGTTATTCCGATAGATATCAAAACAGGATAAAGATTGTTTGATGAATAAATTATAAAAAAATTCTCTCCAACAAAAGCAAGAGTTCTTCCAATTGCAATTAAAAGCAGGGAAATCCCTATTTTTTTTAATTTTTTAAAGAAATTATATACTGATGCAGAAAGAATAAGTGAAGCTCCGTTTAAAATAGGAGATATAAAATAGGACGATAACATAAGAAAATTCTGGGGCATTTCTAAAAAATAAGGAAATAAAGGGAGAGTTACGTTTAAAAGTAAAATAATAGGTATAGATATTAAAAAAGATAATATTATACCCGATTTAAAATTCCAATAATTGTATTGTATACATCAAATCCAGTAATTATCTAAACCCACCAGTATTTATAAAATATTTTTGATAATATTTTATAGAGATATTCTTTTAATCATCAAAAATATAATCCTAATTTATAACTCTCCAGGCATCATAAGCGCTTTCAATTTCTCTTCTTTTTTTCATTCTACTAACTGTTCCAATACCCTTCTCTTCAAGTTTAGAATCAATCATCTGCATAACTTTTGTTTTATTGTGTCCTCCTTCTGAAAATATAGGCAGGTACCACTCATCTTTTGCAGGTAAAGGTGCAGGTTCATTTTTAATTAAAACAGCAGTTTTTTCTTCCCTGACTTTCTGTTTTTTCTTTAATGGAGGAAGGTTATGATTCCTTATCCTTAAAATAACCTCGCTCACTGCATTTTCAAGAATTTCTCCAAAATCAGTTATTAGTGCAAGTCCGTTGGCATAATTTTTCTTTTTTGTTTTTGTGTACTCTCCTAAATTTTCAGATAAAATCTCTTCAAGTCCTTCTGCAATTTCCTTTTTGTTTCCAAGTGCATAAGTTACTATCTCATAAACATTAGAAGAAACTGTTTCAACTGCATTCAATAAAATATAATTTTCTCTCTGCAAAAAATTCTCAGATAAAATGGAAGTAATAGAAGACTTCAATCTCTTTTGATTAATTTCAGCAGTTGAACTTATTATAATCCCCTTAATATATCTTTCAAGTTCTCCCCCAACAGCAGGTTTTATTTCAGCAAATTGCATTTGATTACTGCTGTTTTCCCTTACAGAAGCAGTATTTTTTCTTATATCATCTTCTCTTCTTTTCTCGCACTTGCCGTAAAAATCTTTTATAAAATCCCATAAAGCAAACCTGTAGCTTTCAATTCTCATTGGACTGAATCTAATTTTGCTCTCTTCATAATTTAGAGTAGGTACATTATCATCAAAATTTTTTTTAAATTCTTGGAAACTTCCGCTGATATTAGTGTATCCTTCAACAAAAATTTTGAAAAAAAGAGAAACATCACTTTCAGAAGAATTTGGGTTTAGAATATCAGATAAATATTTCTCATCAAAAGGTTTTATTACATTCATAACCGAATCCAAAAAAGCAGAGTTTTCTCCATGCAGATAATGGGATGTTACAATAAGCTGGCTGATATCTCTTTTAACAGACTGATAAGCAATGACAACAGTTCTTACCAAATCTTTTAATTTAATATCTTCTTTTAATTTAGCACTGAGACATTCCAGTGCCTGGCTGTAAAAATCAATTAATTCTCCTCTTTTTGCATCTTCAACTCCAAGAATATTGTCGCAGATAAATCTAGAATAAAACTGGAATTCATTTTCATTGTCTTTTTTTCTTGCTCTTGCAATCTGTTCTTCTGCTTCTCTAATTAAAATCTCCGACATTTTTATCTAAACCTCTCATTGAAATAAGGACTTTCTAAAAAATTTCCGTTTATATTTCTAATAACATTTTCATCAATAGGATTGTTTAATATATTAACCAAATCTCTGTCAAAATTTTCAAGATTTTTTCCAGAATATCCGATGTTCCAGTTACTAGCAGGTATAAGCCAAAATCCTGCAGATTCATCTTTCTTTTTCTGCTGTACATAACACACTTTTTTTCCATTAATACCTGTAATCTCAATTCTCCTGACATAAGGTATACTCTCTTTGATTGATACGATTTCCAAAATATCTAAAAAAGCGCAGTCAGGACAGCAGGACATATTTCTCAGAACATCTAAATTAGGTATATTCTGTTCAAGTCTGTTTTTTAATTCATTGTCATCATCTTTTAACGTGTAAAATTCTAAATTTCCGCCTTTTTTATGGACAAATGCAATAGGATAGTAAGAATCGCTTGCCTCTCTGAATGATTTTCTAGATTCTCCTAATTTGTCGCATATAAAATCAGCTGATTCCTGAACATAAGAATTAATTTCTGCAAGTTCCTCAGCATCATATGTTTTTTTTTTATCCCTTTGTTTTTTTTCAATTTTTGCTAAGACATCATCAAAACTTAAATCCAGACATTGCTCTAGTATAGGAACATCTTCAGTTCTTTTAGAACCTATTATTGAAACTAAAACTTCTGGAAAATTTCTTCTGTTTTTCTTTATTCTTCCGATTGCAAATAAACTTTCCAAATGTTCTCTTCTTTTTTCATGAGTTAGAGCACCCATACCAGCAGTTGTATATTCTGTGCCTGCTTCAATATATACTTCGCTCCATTCGCCTGCATAAGCAACAGCTCTCACACTGCTTCCAATAACTCTTGCCATGTTTTCAAAAAGCCCTTCTTCTTTTTCAGGAGTATTCTCTTCAATTTTAGAAAGTTCAGGAAGCAGGGGAGGAGAGGAAAAAACATATTCAATTTTAGGAATAGCAGGAGGAAGAAAGGGATTTTCCTGAACATCTATAAATTGCGGAACACTTGGCGGAAGAAAAAGAGGTTCTTCAATTTTTGGAAGAATAGGTCGTGTATCCTCTTTTTTTTCAATATTTGAGGTGGAATATTTTGTATATGCCAAAGTATTCTCATCAATATAATGGACAGCTACAAAACCCTTATCTCCAAAAATCATAGATTTACCTTTTTTAGACTGCTTAGATTTTCAAAAAACATTTTAAATATTTGAATATAAAAATTTAAATTGCTTTTGAAAGTATGACTTTAAGAATACTTTGTTTAAAAGAGTGATTATAAGATTATTCTAAATTTCATTGGTTTAAAACAAGTTTTATAAGAATTCCCTGTTATTATTAATCATGAAACTCTTTGGTTCTCTCAAAAACATTTTAAATTCACAAAAAAAACAAGAAAAAAACCAGCCATTATTAATAACTCAAGCAGTTGATTTATTGAATTTAGAGATTAAGAGAATAAATGAAAAAAAAGATTATAAAAAAATGTCAGAATCACTGCTTATTGATTATTTAGAGGTAAGAAAGTCTCTGGAATTACTCCAAAAAGCTAAAAAAAATGAGGACATAGATAAAAGACTGGAGTCATCTGCAAATCATATGCGAAATCATTTTACAAATGTGTTGCTGCCCTGCGTTAATGAGGATATAACCCCCCCCATTAACCTTGAACAACTTAATGAAGTAATGAATAGAATAAACAGAATTTTAGAATCTTCTAAAGTTGTAGATACAAATAAAGGAGTTATTATAAATGCAGTTTATGGCAGAGAAATGAATGAACTCGGTTCGTCAGTAAAAAAACTTGTTTTTGAATTTGATAAAATAAAAGAAATAACACAAAAAGATAATTTAGAGATAGATTCAAAAAAATCCATTCTAAATCAGTTAAAAGAACTGGCAGACTTGTTATCTGCTTATGTAAAAATAAAAAAACAGGAAGAAAACTCTCAAAACAAACAAAACGAATTAACAGATAATTTGAAGACAATTTCTTGCAGAATTAAATCGCTTGAGGAACAGGAAAATTATCAGGAGATTCAATCAAAAATAATGCTTCTTGAAGAAAAAAAAAGAAGAGTACAGGAAATAAATGAAAAAATAGAAAATGAAACATCTGTATTAAACAGAGTAATAAAAAAGTACATATACGAAAAAAAAGATGAAGAAAAATCAATAGAGTTATTGGCTTCTAAGTCCAATTTTATTTTCAAGGAGGAATTCATTCCAAATTTAACAGAAATAAAGAGATTAATACAAACAGACAAGATGAATTTAAAACAAAAAGAAAAGGATAAAACAATTAATTTGATTGATAGAATATTGTCAAATGAATTTAATGGACTTACAGAAAAAATAACAGAACTTGAAATACAAATCCCAGAAATAAAAAAAGAAATAGAAACAAACTCTTTGATAAATGAAAAAAAAGAACTGGATAAAAAAATAGAGAGAATCTTTGATGAAATTAATTCATGTAAAAAAGAGTTAATAAACATAAATGCAGATAAACAAAAAATAAAAAGCCGGATAGACGATAAAAAATCAAAGATTGAAAAGAATTTTAACAAGGTGCTGAGTATAGATTGAAAATGAAGGAATATATAACCGAAAGAAATACTATTAGAAATCTGATTGATAAATTACAAATAGATGATATAATAAGAAGCGGGTTACCTCCTTTAACAGAATCTTTATTTTGGGTTATGAATCAAATCTATAGAGTAGAAACCGAATTATTAGAAAAAGAAGGAGACATAATTCTTATTGATAGGTATATCTATTCACCAATAACTTATCAGTATCTTTTTCTTAGAGAAAAAAGTGTAACTTTGGAAGATGTTTCAGAGTATATCTCAAAACCTTTTGGAATTACCTTACCTATCCCAGATTTATCTTTAATTTTAACAGCTCCACTAAAGATATTAGAACAAAGATTTGAAAAAAGAGAAAGAAGGAAGATGAGTCCAAATGAAACTGAACTTACTAAACAAGCAATAAAAATTTATGAAGAACTCAGATTTAGATTTAAAAACTATTATGTACTTAACTCTGATAGATCTGTTGATGATCTTTATCAAGAAACCGAAAAATTATTTAAAAATAAAGGAATAATTTGATATGGGATTTAAAGAAAAACAAAAAGAAGTTGATGATTGGATTTTAAAGTATGGGAGGTATTGGCCTCCTTTAAGTATGTTTGCACGTTTGGTTGAAGAAACAGGGGAGTTGGGAAGAGAATTAAACCACGTTTATGGGATGAAAAAAAGAAAAGAAGAAGAACAAATAAAACCTATTGAAAATGAAATCGGAGATATTCTTTTAACCCTTATAATGATTTCCAATTTTTTAAAGATTGATTTAGAAGATGTTTTTGATAAGACCATGTATAAAATTAATGCAAGAGATAAAGATAGAACAAAAAAATGAGAATTTGTTTATTATAAAATAAATATCTTTTATATATAAATTGGTAAGAAAACCAGCTATTTCAATGGTTGGATGAATTACTCAAAATATTTTTAACTAAAAATTCTTATTTCTCATTAGAATATTGGCCAGCCATCTGGAATTAATATTTAAATATAAACTTCTAAAGTAATTTTTAAATGCCAAAAAGCTATACTCTAAAACTTTGTTAGATTATGTCAAATTTTACAGTTTACACTAGAAAGTTCCTTAAGGAGTTTAAACAAAGTTCAAACTATATTGAGTTCCTCAACAGTTCAAAATTAAAATTTTCGAAGTATTTTGAACCTTTAGGCCGAAATTTGACACCCCAAAAAATCCCCTAGTAAGATTAGGAGTGATACACAAAAAAGGTTCAAATAATTTTGAACACAAAAAAATCTGAAAGTTTTTGCATTGTCCTTTTTGTGCACAAGATTTTTTTGACAATCCTGTTGAAACCCTAAACTTTAGTTCAAGCAAAGCTTGAACACAAGAAAAACAAATTTTTTCGCATGAGTTAGGATTAGTTTAAAATTGCACAGCAATTTTTAACTAGAAAATGCTAATTTTCATAGTGGCGAATCGGAGATTTTAATTACATAAAATCCTTCTATTGTAGGTATATACAAAATGAATAAAAAAGAGATTAAAGAAAAATTAAATTGTACTATAATTATAATACTTCTGTCTGGAATTCTTTTTATCTCATTTAATTATATAAAAAATTGCAGCAGTACTAAGCTAATATTTACAGACCCAGAAATAAAACTTAGAGAACTCTCAAGTTCTAATTATACATTCCAGTTATTCAAGGAAGCTGTTAAATTTGAACCTCTTCTAAACAAGTCAGGAACACAAGTTCATATGGGTTTTTGGTCTTCAAGGGGGAATCACGGCAGTTTAGTGAGATTATTAGATGATATTAATTATTATTCATCAAAAGAAGAAGATATAAACAAAGCAGTATGGGACGAGGGAGTTTTATCCTCTCTGCAGTATCCTTCTTATGTAGAAATAAACAGCCAGGAATTTTGGTATGAAAGGATAAATAACAATAACAGCACAGTTGTTATTTATGGCATTAATTATACAGACCCGTATAATATCTCTCTTAAAATTGCTGATGAAATTTGGGGCAGGTATTCAGAGAGATATACAGAATTAGCAGGATATTTTAAGAACGCGACAGGCAGGACAGTTCAAGTTTGGTGTTTTGTAGAAAATGCCAGTAAAAACAGAATATTTTATACTTATGAATTTCCTGTATTAGAGAAATTAGAAAAAGAGGGAGTTGTAGAAGTGCATTTCGCAAAAACACAGGATGCAAACTGGAAAGAATCAGAAGATTGGATTGTTGGAACAGCAAATATCTTAATATAAAACCATCAACATAAGCCATTTTAAATATAGAGTGTATATCAAACCTTCAATCAGGAAATTCTTTTAATGGCACTCCCAATTAATTTTTTGGATTTCTATTTTTTCCTGCCAAGTTTATAATTGGTAAAATGCCAAGAGCAGAATTTCTTACAATTTAAAATTTCCAAATAACTTATTTAGTTCTTTTCCAATATCTTTGTATATTTTTTTAAGTATTTAATTAATTCTTCTCTTTTTGTGAACTTAAAATTATACGGGTTAAAATGTTCGAATTTTTCACAGGTTTTTGTATTATAATCTCTGCAAGTTAAAGGTCTTTTTTTGTAAATACTACATAATTTATCTTTTGTTAGATTCTTGCAGGGAACATCTACTTTTATAACCCAATCCTTATTGTTATATATATAAATTTCAACATTGTGGTAGAGGTACCATATTAATCTGTCAACATCTTTTAGGTTCTTTGGTGTTTTTATAGGAATAATTATATAACTACAGCATATTGCACAATTATTGCAAAGAAGTTTATTCTTTTGATTCTTAGTCATTTTATTCATTTTCAAGAATTAAATAAAAAAAAAGAATAGATAAATATATGGTTATGATTTAAGTGTAAATTTTTGCTTAAATTAAAATATAAATCCCGATTTACCAATTCAAGAATAGATATTTGAATGAATCTATTTTTGTTCTGTACAGCGATGAGTCTAATAATATTTTGAATAAATCTTCTTTATTCAATAATTCTCTAAATTATAGAATTATGACTGTTTTTTCTGAGAGCAAGATAGAAATTTCTAGAATTAATGGAAAAGAATTACTGGCTCTTGAATATTATTTATAATTGGAATATGAAAAACCTAAACTAGTACTGCAAAAAGAGCGCCGTATCCGAATATTTTCCAGGATAATTTTCTTTTTTTGATTAAGTAGTAGGAGATTCCAAGAGGCAGGACAATTTCTAAAATTCCTACAAAAAGAAATAAAGCAATAACTGATAAATCCCTTTAATTATATACTTAAGTTATATTTAAAAAATTTAGTGTGCAATTTATTTATATGCTCGAAGATGAAGATTATAGTTTTCTTAAAGAAAAAATTGAGAACATCAATAAAAAAAGTTTAAAAGAAAAAGAGAAAATAGAAAAATTATTCCCAAAATTCTTTGATTTTCTAAACAGAAGAAAACACCTTGAAGAGCCCAATTTAGAAGTTTTATCTGAAATTGAAAATTTAGAAGAGTATAAATTTGGGCAGATAAGAAAAGAGCAGAATTTGACAGGTATTGAAAGCGAAGAAGCAATAAAAAATTTAATTAATTATATGAAGAATAATTTTGTTTTTGGCTATACAGTAGGCATTAATGGAGCCGGAAAAAGCACATTTTTTAAAAAATATGCTGTAAAGGGAGCTTATCCTGATTTGAAATATATAGATTTAGATGAATTTTGGGAAGGATTTTATGGAAAAAGTCATAGTAAATACTGGAGAAGTTATATTTCTCCGCAGATTAAAGAAAAGAAATCCTTTATTCTTGAAGGGCATTCTTTAGAGAAAATAGAGAGAACTTCTTATTTATACAAGAGTAAAAAGTTTGAAGAAGAAAAAAATAAATGTGATATACTATATATTATTTATGAAAATTAGGATAAATTAGAAAAATTCTGTTTTCTTTTTGATGGAAATTTCAAAAATTGTCTAGAAAGATGCAGGAAAAAACCAAAGAGAGAGGATTTTTGGGAAAATATTCTTCCAGAATCTGACTGGTTTGAGATTATGTCATATTTTCTGTATAGACTAGAACTTCCTATTGAATATACTTCTTCTTTGGAGTTAATGCCTGAAGAAGAGATTGATTTACTGCTGATAATTGATGAAAATGGAAAATTAAAAAGTGCTTATCCAAAAGAAAAATTTTTGAAAATAGAAAATTTTTAATCTAACCAAGAAGATATTGAAGTATTATCTAACTTTTTGGATTATCAGGATGTTTTATTTTATGTGGAATCAAAAAACAAGAGGGAAGATGCAGCATATTCAACCAAAACAAAATTTACAATTAATGAAACAAAACTATTAAAAACAAAAGCAGCTCTTTTTGTTTCAAAAATAAAGTCAATTATTAATATGAACTGAATTAATTTACAGCATATCAAATGGGTCTCTCCCAGCAACCTTTCCCATATGAGGATTTCTCTTTATCTTTACCTGTCCTGCATATTTTCTGCATTCTTCTGCCAAGGGTGTTAATTTTTTGTAGAATTCATCATATTTTTTTGTGTTTCTTCTGATATTTTTTTTAAAAGTTTCATCAAATAACTTAAGTCCTTTTTCCAGAAATTCATTTCTTTTTTCCATTGGAATGCTGTAAAATTCATCATATCCCTTAAAACAAATCCTATGAAATCCGCCGGGATCTCCAGATGCATGGGAAGCCCAGCCCATTCCAAGAGTGTATCCATCAAGCCACTTTATGCATGGACGTTCTAGTCCATTCCAAAGATTGGTGTTTTTATAAGTTTCAAGTATATTCCTTACTTCTTTTAGGTATTC
>CAZVOT010000025.1:0-11838 GCA_964628775.1 Candidatus Woesearchaeota archaeon | reverse complement strand
TTCATTGTAATTTGTATCATTTGCATAAGCAAATGTAAATGTGTTGTTTCCATTTTCTGTAAACCTGACTTCTTTTCCGTAAACATTATCACCAGCAGAACCAGCACACCAACTGCCTGTGTCTTCTAATATAATTTCTGCTGCGCTTTCATTTGAATAAATTAAATTTACATAAACTGTGTCTAAATTATTTTCAAAATCAATAACTGTTGCATTTATGCAAGTAAAATTATTTGTATAAATTAATGTTTTATTGACTCTTATATTCTGTATATAAATTTCACTCAGTCCAGTTATTATTATATCTGAGTTAGAGTTTTCAATTTTTATATCTCCTTTTGGAAAAGTAAAACTTGATTCACCAAAATAATTTGTTATGTTGGCAATCTGCACTGTGCATAATATTTCTTTTTCAGTATTTACTGAAAGAACTCCTGTGCTTGCTTCATAATAAATATAATATGTTTTATTTAAGTTTAGTTCTGTTGGAATAGCTATTTCTCTTGAATAACCATCTCCGCCTGAAATTACTTCTGAAATAGCAAGAGAAATTTCCCTGCATAAATCTTTCATTATCATTGTTTCTTCTGTTCTTATTATGTCTGTTTTTCTTTCTGAAAATATCATCACAACAACTGATAGAAATATAATAACCATGCCCATTAAGAATATAATCTCCAGCGATGCCTGAGTTTTAGCCATATGCAGTCACATTTATGTTATCAGCATAAACATCATCTGATGCTGAATTGGATATAGAATAGAATCTAACAGACATATTATTTGTAAAAGTTATGTAAGATTCCAAGTTTAATGACTGGCTTCCGCTTGAAGTGCAACTGTATAAACACAAAAATGCATCACAGCATTGTTCAAATATTCCTGTCACCCACGCAACACCGTTTCCAACATCTGCGCGTATACATTCAAAACATTCCATCTTCTTATAATGCCAGTCAAATTTAAAGACAGCATTTACACTGTCTGATAAATCAAAAGAAGATGACTGTGCATAATAACCATTGTCACAGTCATCTGCGTGAAGGCGCTTTGAACCGCCATAATGTTTTACATCCCATCTATCTGTTCCCGGGTATTCTATCCATCCTGCTGTGTCACCATCATCAAAATTATCAAAAAATTTCGGAACCCAGATTCTATTTATTTTTACTGTTGCATTGTTTGTTATGTTTGAAGTTATCTGGCTTTGATTGCTGGCAAATAAAATATTAATATTATAGGAACTTCCACCAAGAGTTGCATTTATTGTCCAGTTTGACTGGCAGGATTCTCCATTTGAGAGAACTCCGCACTTTGCAGGATTTGCTGTTATTGAATACATTGGACGAGCTGCTGGTGTTGTAGAAATATTTGTCATGGTAGATGTTGTGTTGTATCTTGCTGTTCCTGTTATGTTCCCGCATATTGAGTCAGGTCTTCCTGAACAGGTTGCTGTTGTATTGACTGCGAATAAAGTAAATCTATTTATTGTCAGCAGGCTTGATGGATAAGTTAAATTAACAATTAAATTTCCAAATGTCTGTGCTGCATAAACACCGATATCCAAAAAGTCCTCACAATTCATATTGCTGTTGCTGTCAATTGCACATACTTTCTTGAAGTAATGAGTTCCTACTCCTCTTAAAATAACATCTGCTCCGTAGATACTATCGCTTGCTGTTCCTCCGCAGGAGGAGCCTGTATCGGCCATAGTTATATTTGTTGTTGTGCCATTTACATAAGTAATTTCTGCAAGAATCTCGGCTAAATTATTCATCTGGTCTGTTACTGTTGAATTGATGCAGACATAATCATAACTATAGACACTTGTATTATTTACCATTGTTCCTGAAACAAAAGGCATATCATTTGGAATTACTGAAAGAGAAATATCTGCGTGATTTAGAACTCCAAAATAAGCATTTGAATCCTGTGCATAAGTTATATTGAAATAATTGACACTTTCTGAACTGAATTTAATCTGGGCTCCGTAGACATTGTCATCTGCACTTCCTGCACAGTACGCTCCTGTATCTGTTAAAGTTATATTTACAACACTGCCATTTTGATGAGTTAAAGTAACCCAAACACTTGCTATATTATCATAATCATCTAAAACTGTTGAGTTGATGCAGACAGAATCATTTATGAAAATATTTGTTGCATTTGTTAATGTTTCTATTATTTCCGGCTCGTCATTTGGAAGAACAGTAATTTCAATATCTGCAAAATCTTCATAACCTAAATTATTTTCTGAATCATTTGCATAAGTAATGTTGAAATAATTAACTCCTGTTGAATTAAATACAATCTGCACACCATATAAACTGTCTTCCAATTCTTCTGCACAGTATCCTCCATTGTCAGTCATTGTTAAATTTGCAATTGTTCCGTTGGAATAAGTTAGAGTAATCCATACATTGTTTATATCATCCTGATTATCTATTGCATATACTTTTACACAAATAGAATTTCTCCTGTAAATAGTTGTTTCATTTGCAATTGTGCCGTATACATGAGGAATAACTGCTGTTGAAATATCTCCGAAAAATACACAGCCATTTGAATCCATTTCTACATTTATGCTGTAATAGCCATCATCAGAACCAGTTATATTCCAGACAATGCATTTTGCTTTTATTTGTGCAAAAACATCACTTGTGCCTTTTCCAATATCAACTTGAAACTGCAGAGTATTATTTTCCAGAACAGAGATATTTACTACATTTGGGGGCATAAAAAACTTAACTTGTGTTCTTGCTGGGTAGCCTTGTGCTGAAATCATATTCCCGGCTGTTTCTAATTTTGAGACAGCTGATTTTGCATTGTTAAATGTATTATACTCATCTGTCTGGCTTTTTGAAATATAAGACAACGGAGCCAAGGCAAATAAAAGAAGTCCAACTATTATCAAGTATTCAAGTCCAGCCTGCCCGTTTTTCATTAGAATTAGTTGTTTTTTTTAGAATATATATTTTTAGAGTATTTATTCTATTGGATAATATTTTTCTCTTTTATCAATGGGTTTGATAAATGTATTCTAAAAATAGATTTTATATAGGATTTACCTCAAGCAGTTCTCTTTTTGGCTTTGATAATCCTAAGTATCTATTTTTTCTCTGCACTTTTTGGTTGTATTTTGAGATAAGTCAGCAGAATTATTAACTGAGAGCCAGAAATAAATAAGATATGCTTATTAGAATTAACCAAAAAATCTAGAATTTTGTTTCTTCGCCTGCATAAATATATTCTTCTGGGTAGACAATTATTCCTGCATCAGTTATTTTAAAAGGTACAATTCTCTCTTCGTGTTCTACACCGCGCATTTTTATTATTTCTATGCCTCTTACTCTTGCATCTCCTACTTTTACATAATAGAGGACAATAACTCCATCTGATGTGAATTCTTCCACCATTGTTCTTGTTTTTTCAAGTTCTCTTTCTGTTTCTGCCAAAATAAATGTTGTACAGTTCTGTCTTTTTATTATCTGGTATAATTCTATCAAAGCTTTCCTCATCTGAAGAGGGTTTTCCCAGTACATTGAAAGAACTGTTATTGAATCAAGAACAATTCTTTTTGCTTTCATTTCTGAAACAGTATCTTCTATTGCTATTTTTAATGTTTCAAATTCATAAAGAGGAACTTTTAAAATAATCAATTTTTTCTTTTTGATAAACTCATCAATGTCCTTCATTCCTATACTTTTTGCATTTTCAGCAATGCTTGCAGGGTCTTCTTCCAAGCTTATGTAAACACCTGTCTCATTGTATAATTTCGCGCCCCAGTAAAGGCACTCCATTGCAAAAAGAGTTTTTCCAGTTCCAGGACCGCCTGAAATTAAAATCATTTTCTTTTTTGGAATCCCGTCCGGCAGAAGTTCATCAAAACCTTTTATTCCTGTTTTTATGAAATTCTCACTTTCCTGAATTTTGTAGAGTTCCTGTTTTTTATCTTCTATTTCCTTGATTAATTTTTCTTTTTTTATCTGAGTATTTTCTGGTTTTGGATTCAATTCATTTTCAATTTCTTTTCTTATTTTCTCTAAGTCAATTAATTTTTTTTTGCTTTCTTTTTTCTCTGTTTTTTCTATTTCTTTTTTCATAAGTTCAAATTTGTTTTTTTTCTTTGGTTTTTTTGGAGGATTATTTTTTTTGTCAGGTTTTTTTTCTTCTTTAGGAGGAGAAAGTTTGTTTTTTTCTTCAATTAAAGCAGGAGAAACAATTTTTTGTTTTTCATAATCCCTCTTCTCTAAAAATTCATCTACTTTTTTTGTTATATTCTCGTTTATCTCTGGGAACTTTTGTTCTTCCATTTTTTTACCTTTTATAAGTAAAATAACTAGTAAAAACTTCTTTCTGCATACTTATTTATATAGGAAAGTTATATTAAAAAATTGTGAGAAGAGTAAAATCCGGAATTGAGGTAATTGACAACAATATTGAAGGAGGTTTTCCTCTTGGTTTTAATATAATGATTCACGGAGAGCCTGGAACAGGAAAATCACTAGTTATACAAGAAATTGCGCATAATTTTATGAAAGAAGATTTTTACTGTATATTTATATCAACTGACAGAAATTTAGATGATTTTCTTGATGAAACATCTAAATATAATAACTCTTTCAGGAATTTCTGGAAAGAGGGAAGATTAATTTTTATTGATGCTCACTCCTGGAAAAGTGCGATAAAAATGCCAAAAAAAGATACTAGTGGCGTTTCTTTTTCTGTTTCACTTCAGCAGTTGACTTCTCTTGGAATACTCCTTTCTGAAATTAGAAAAAAACTTGAAAACAGGAGAGTAATTGAAATATTTGACTGCGTTTCCGAACTTTTTTTATGGACAAAAGAGGATGAGGTTATACTCAGGTTTTTATCTTCATTCTGTTCAAAAACCCGTTCTTTGAATCATCTTTCTTTTTTTGTTGTTGAAAAAGGAATGCAGAGAGAAAGCATGCTCTCTTCAATGAATTCAATATTTCAGGGTTCATTATTTCTTGGAATTGAAGGCACGAAGAGATTCCTGCAGATTAAAAAAATGAGTTCAACAGATTATTCTCTTGATAAAATATATTTTAAATTAAGCAAAGAAGGCGGAATTCTTAAATTTGATAATCTTGAAGAGAAGAAGCAATAAATTTTTAGAGGATTTACATAGAACTGTTTTCTCATCGGCGGGATAAATCTATATACTCATTTTATTTTTTCAAAATAAATACTCTAAAACTTTTGCAGCAGTCAATAAGTATTAACAAAACAAGTGAATACAACAGACTTCTAAAAAATGATGAATAAAAGAAAAAAATCCCATTTCTAAACTTTACACGCATATATACACAGAATTGCTCTCTCATCGGCGAGAACTTTATTTTTAGAGGGATTATCCTGATTTTTATCTCATTTGTTAGAGTAAATAATTTACAGAGGGCTTGAAGGAAGGTATTTAAGAAGAAGGGATTATAATCTAAGCACCTTGAAGTTTTCTAACTGGCAGAGAGATTAATCTAGAAAAAATTTATGTATATCTGCTTTTTTTTGGATGTTTTCATTAAAAATAAAATACCGGCCAAGCGCCAAAATGCTTTTTAAAATTTATAGTTATAGAATTTTGTATGCTTTTAGACTCAATTGAAAAGGCTGCAAAGGAACTTGATGAAAGAGTAAATTCTGAGAATCTTGGAAATCCATTTTTTAATGATGAGAGATATAACTGCCTGCCTTTTTCAAAAGATAATTTTGTTGAAATAACGCCTGTTTTAAATAACAGAAAAATTGCCTTTGTTGACGGCGGTAATATGGAAATTGTTTCTGCTCCTAATTTTTCTGTACAGCTTGTTAGAATTGCATTTGTGTGCTTTAAAAATAATGAAAGGATTATGCCTGAGGTTATTCCGCAAAAAATAGAATTTTTTTCTGTATGCCATACTTCTATGTCTGACGGAAGAATAATCTTTGGGACAAAGTTAATTCCCTTAAAAGATGAATTTTTAAAATTTCTTCCTGATGAACAGGATTTGGTTTTTGATTCAAATGACCCTAAATTAAGGATAGGAGATTCAAAAGCAGAAATTTCAAGAGTCAGTTCAATTCCAAGAAGATTCGCTGAATGGAAATTTGCAGAATTTGTTATCCAGAACGAACTTGAATCTGAAGATATACTTCTTAGAGACGGTTCTTTGCAGACATCTTTTTCAAATGAGTCAAAATATTCTGAGAGAGCTTACCTGAAATCAAAAGAAAAAAATGTTTTTTTTATAGGACTTTCTAAGACAAGCAATCTATACACTGATACTGGATATTCTCTGATAAGCGCAGTATCTAAAATTGCAATTGACAATAAAATTAATTCTTTATGGTTTTACCAGAATATATGCAGTAACCTTAATCCTGACCATAATGCGGAAATATTCTGTGCTAAATTAAACAAGGAATCAGAATATTCTTTCAGGATTGAGATTTTAAGAGAACAGGCAAAGAATCTTAGTCTTCTAAAAAAGAAAGAGATATTTTTTTCAATTGCTGACAATTCCAAAGACATATCTTTTGTCGGCTATCCTTACGGACTTTTGTCAGCAGATTTATCTGCAAGAGTCAGCAGAAGCGAAAAAGATTCATTGCAGGCAATGTTTTTTTCAGAACTTGCTAAAATTGGAGCCTTGAATAAGATTATACCCTGCATAAAAGCAGTTGATGCACATGATTTGTTGAATAAATACTAAAGGGAGGAATTGAATAAAATGGAAGTAGTTGGACAGGTATTTGAAGGAGAAGAGGGAAAGATAATAATAAGACAGAAATCAGATTCAAAAATAGAAATTGGGGATTTGCTAGTTGCAGAGGAAGAGGGTTCTTATATTATTCTTAAAGTATTCAATTTATTATACGGAAGCCAGATTGAATCAAAACAACTGCAATTAATGTCAGGAATGAAATTAGAAGGTTATGAAAGTGATGTTTCATTTATGGAGGAAAATCTCCGTTCTTACCTGCTTGCACAGGTTAAGGGAGTTGTAGAAGTATCAGGCAAAAAAGTCAAAATTCCAAAAACACTGCCTAGGTTTTTTTCTAAAATAAGAAGAGTTGTAAAAGAGGATTTGTGGTTTTTAGAAAAACCAGAAAATCCTATTTACATAGGAAAGATAAGAAGTGGTTCAAAAGTAATTGATGTTGATGTTTTTTTAGATGGAGAAAAAGCATTTTCTCATCATGTACTGATACCTGCTACAACTGGAAGAGGAAAGAGCAATTTAGTTAAAGTAATGCTCTGGAGTATTGCTAATAAAAGATACTGCGGTATGCTTGTTCTTGACCCGCATGATGAGTATTTTGGCAGAAATGGCATTGGACTAAAAGAACATCCCGATGCCAGAGACAATGTTTTTTATTATTCTTCAAATCCAACAAAAGGAAGCTTCAGTTTGATGGTTAACCTGTCTTTAATAAAACCATGGCATTTTCACGGAATAATGTCTTTTACTGATGCGCAGAATGATTTAATTTATAATTTCTATTCAAAAGTAAAGAAGAACTGGATATCAGAAATATTAACAGCTGATACTGTTCCTGCAGGCTCAAGTCCAACAACTCTTGAAGTTGTCAAGAGAAAATTAAAAAGAGTGCTGTCTCTTTCTGTTGATGAGAACAACCGCATTTATTCTGTTTCCAAGGTTTTTGTAAACGGGGTTCTTGGAGAGTCGGTTGTAAAAGACATTGTTTCTCTTTTAGAACAGGGAAAGAAGGTTATAATTGACACTTCAATGCTTTCAAATCAGGCTGAACTTCTTGTTGGAAGCATAATTGCAAATGAAATTTTTGATAAATATAAAGAAGCAAAAATGTCTGGAGAACTTGAACAAAAACCGGTTATTTCAATTGTTATTGAGGAAGCCCCAAGAGTTCTTGGAGCCAATGTTGTAAATTCAGGAGACAATATATACGGCACTATTGCAAGAGAAGGAAGAAAATTCAAGATAGGACTTTGTGCAATTACACAGCTTACATCTGAGATTCCAAGAGAAATTCTTGCCAATATGAACACAAAAATAATTCTTGGAAATGAAATGAAAGCAGAAAGGTTTGCAATAATTGAGAGCGCTTCACAGGACTTATCAGATGATGCAAAGACAATTGCAGCACTTGACAAAGGAGAAGCGATAATAAGTTCAAGTTTTGTTCCTTTTGCAATACCTGTTTTAATACCTAACTTCTTGGATACTGTTAAACTTGAAAAACCTCTGCAAAAAAATCTTGCTGTGTTCGGCTAACAAAGGGAATAAATTAATTTTAGTTTGGGTGCTTTTTAGATAATCGGGATTTATTTTTTTCTGTAAAGTGCTTTTTCTAAAAAAAAGTTGTTTTACTCATTAACAAATCTGAATGCATAATTTGTTTTTCTCTTTTTTCAAACTCTGTTTGAACTTGTGAAGTTTCTTCACAAAGCATACTTTCTCACACAAAAATACAAAAAAGTTTTGTTAAACTTTGTTGTTTTATAGAAAGGCTATTTTGTATCTTTGAGTGGTTTATTCTTTGTTTTTCTCTTTACGCAGACTTTCTCTTTAGAGAAAGGCTGTTAAACATAAGGTTTTTGCCTGAAAAAATCAAGAATGTTAAAAACTGTTTTTTTGTCAAAACAATAACTTGAATTATAATTAAATAAAATCTCTTCATCCGAAAGAGGAAGTGTATATTGAAATTCAACTGTTTTTTTTCTTTTTTTATTTTGAATTCTTTTATCTATTTCATAATCTCTTATTTTTTTATTGCTGTTAATTGTATATATACTTCTGCTTATATTCTTAGTACTTCCTTTTTCTTCAAGCAGTTCAATTAAAGTCAAGTCAATAACCTGAACTTCTTCCAGAGACAATTCTTTCATTTCCCAGTTAAATTTGCCAGAATACCACCATTGGTTTCTATTTTTGTTGTGAATATACAAAACACCCTCAAAATTGGTTTTTTCTGTTTGAAATTCTATTTTTTGATGAGGATTTTTTCCGGGAAAATATTCAAAAAACATACAAACTGATTCTTCAGGGTTATTGCCTCTTAGAATAGAACAAAGTCCTTTTCCATTAATAAAACGATTTTTTGGTTTTGAATCATCTTGTATTTCTTAGTCTTTTTTTCTTTTGTCCATGGAGAAAATGGAATTAAATAAATTTTTAAAATGAGCGGGAAGATTATCTTTTTACCAGATTTTTAATTGTGAGGTATGTATCCTCTTTATACCTGAATACAAGAAGGATAAAAAAGAAAATAGCAGCATTTAACTCAAAAATAATCCATAAAAAACAAATTATTGTGATTAGGAGTAGGAATGAAATAAATGTCTCTTTGTGTTTTTTTGTCCAGTTCATTTTTTCAGCTCAATTACAAATTTATCATATTTTCCTCTGCAGGATACACATTCTGTTTCACGGCAGGTTACTTTTTCTCCAGTTATTGTTTCAACTATACCTTCTGCTTCTCCAGCAACAAAAGAACATTTTTTAATTTTTAAATTATATTTTTTGTTGGATATAGAAGTTTTTACAATCATTACATATTTTTTATTTTTGAAACCTGCAAAATACACTTTTTCAAAAAGTCCACTTACTTCACCGATTTTTACGAATTTAGACATTATTCTTTGTATGTTCTTGAATGGAACAACACCTTTGAAATTTTTTGCAATATTCCTCCCTACACTAAGTCCCTGCCTGAATGATACTGCTGATGCAGCTTTTTCTCCGACAACTTTTTCAAATTCCTGATTTAATACTTCAAGAAAGTCCTTATGAAATATCACAGTTGAAAAAAACTTTTTATTTTCAAGTTCTTCCAGTTTTTTATTTTCCAGCTTTTTTGATTTCAAAGACACAAAAATCATCTCCTTTTGCAGTGCATTTTGTTTCAGTACATAAATAGTTTTTTTTATCATCTGTACTATTTGCGAGTTTATTCAAATAACCTTTTATAAAAAAACATATACACTTTTTTGTTTTTTTATGATATCTCGATTCAAAAGTTGATTTTGCAGTTAATTTCGCTCCATTTTTGTCTATGTGATAAGAATTGATAATGTACCAATTGAGTTCTTCTCCAACTGCTATCCCTTTGCTCACTAATGTTTTAAAATCCTTTCTTTTTATAGGCAGAAGTCCATTTCTTGTCATTATGTCTGCATTTAATTCTCCAAATTGGAAAAAAAGAACATATGAACCAGCATTTGTTATTTTTTCAAGCGTTTCTTTTATCTCATTGAATGCTTCAGCCCGCATTATTCTTGTTCCTGGAAAATTTTTTCTTTTTTTATTTTTAATATATTTACAGCAGATTTATTCAAGTCCAGTATAATCTTATTTTTTTTGCAGATTATAATACCCATATAGAAATCATCAAATAATTTTTTTAAACATTCAATTTCAGGACAGTTCATTTTGAGGATAATAACTCCTTTTTAGTATTTAACAATTACTTTTAATACCGGCCAGACGAGGAATTACTTTAAAAAATTAATCTGCAATAAATTAAATATGTATAGCTTTGCACATCTTGCTGACTGCCACTTAGGAGCATTTAGGGAGCTTCCTTTAAGGGAAATCAACCTGAATTCCTTTGTTTTTGCAGTTGAAAAGTGTATTGAAAAAAAAGTTGATTTTATAATAATTTCAGGAGATTTGTTCCATTCTAATATACCAGATATGGATATTGTAAACAGGGCAGTTATGGTTCTTAAAAAAGCAAATGACTGCGGGATACCTGTTTATGTTGTATATGGCTCGCATGATTATTCTGTTAATCACTCTTCAATAATTGATATACTAAAGAGCGCAGGGATTATTATTAATGTTTTTAATTTAAAGCAGGAAAATGGAGAGTTTGTTCCTGAATTCCTGATTGACAAAAAAACAGGGGCTAAGATATCTGGAATGTCTGCCAGAAAAATGGGAAATGAAATTTCTTATTTTAATCAGGCAAATTTTTCAAGTTTTGAAAAAGAAACAGGGTTTAAGATATTTATCTTCCACAGCTGTCTGGATGAAATGAAGCCGGAGATTTTTTCTGAGATGCCTTCTGTACCATTATCAAGTTTCCCAAGAAATGTAAATTATTATGCGGGAGGACATGTTCATATCAGAATGGAATCTGATTTTTTAGGATACGGCAAATTTGTTTTTCCAGGCGTGTTATTCGGGGCTGATTTCAGGGATTTAGAAGAAGTTTCCAAAAACAAAGGGGGTTTTTTTGTAGTTCACTTTGATAATTCTGGAATAAAAGAAAGGGAGTTTATCAAAATTGATTCTGCTGAAATTGCTGTTCTTTCATATTCTTTTTCAAATAAAAGCGCAGGAGAGATAAGAGAGAAATTATTTTCAGATATTTTATCAAAAGAACTTGACAAGAAAATAGTTTTAATTAAAGTAAAGGGAGAGATAACTACAGGCAGTATATCTGATATTGATTTTCCTCTTTTAATTGAAGAAGTTTTGAAAAAAGGGGCAAAAACAGCAAACTTAAACCGGCATTCATTGGAATACAAGGAAAAAATTGAAGTTAAGATTTACGGCGAGGATATTTCCAAGATAAAAGATTCTGTTTTTTTAGAAAGCATTGCGAATTTTAAAGGAAAAGATGAGAGATTAATAGGGAATAGAGGATTTGGGCTTTCAAAAGAACTTTTTGAGACATTAAAAAAAGAACAGATTGAGAATGAAAAAAAATCCGGCTATGAAGAGAGAATAACAAAAGAATCATTGAATATTTTGGGTGATATTGTTGAAACTTAAATCACTGCAGATTAAAAATGTGAGGAGCTACATTGACGAGAAAATTGAATTTCCTGATGCAAAAATACTT
>CAZVOT010000024.1:0-12361 GCA_964628775.1 Candidatus Woesearchaeota archaeon | reverse complement strand
GGAAAAGAAATTATTCCAATTTATCCTGCAGGACTTATACTTGCGGTAGGATTTTTGTTTTTAAGCATTGCAAATTTAATGGATGTTTTCATAGATTAGTTAAACATTAAATTTTTATTCTTGTTTTTTTTATTTTATTCTAAAATGTTTAGATATCTATCCTATATAATTGGTTTCTTCATATTCTCTCTTGGTTCTATAACAGATTTTAGAAAAAGAGAAGTTCCTGATTACATAAATTACTCCTTTATCCTTTTTGCCGTTCTGCTTAGAATTTTTTGGTTTTTTGAGTCAAAGGATTTTAGGCATTTGATATTTCCTGTAATATGGGGGGGTTTATTCTACATAATCTCTCTGATTTTCTGCCATGCCAAAATCTGGGGTGGCGGAGACAGCAAAGCATTAATTGCAAGTGCAGTATTATTCTCGTATTTTCCAATGGAAGGAGAAATTCCTTTTTTTGTCTATTTCGTTGTAAACGTTTTTTTCTACGGCGCAGTTTATTCTGTTTTTTACTGCACTATAATTGCACTAAAAAATTACAAAAAATTAGCAGTTGTTTTTAGCAAAGACAATAAGTTAATCTTGGCATTTATTCTGCCGTGGGTTTTAGCAATGCCGTTGATGTTTATTTTTAGAGATATGTCAAAAATATTTTTTGTTTTTGCAGTGTTTATCAATATAACCCTTCTCTTAAAAATAGTTGAAGATGAATTTTTCTACAAATTTGTAAATTCAAAAGAATTAGTTGAAGGCGACTGGATTGTAAACACAATAAAAATAAATGGAAAAGTAGTATATGACTCAAAAAAAGAGCCCTATGTTGAAAAAAAACACCTAAAACTTTTGAAAAATTATGGAAAAAAGATAAAGATAAGGGAGGGGGTTCCCTTTATTCCTTCCTTCTTAATTGGACTTCTAATGACTATAATGAACAAAACAGCAGTAATTGACTGGATTATTGGTTTTGTTCCTGTTCTGTAAATTTTTTTGCAGAAATATATTTTTGGTTAAAATGCTAAAATAGAATAGCAAGTTAAGATAATTATGTTTTTAATAATAAACAAAACAAAAGTTGATTATTGCTGTAAAAAACAATAGAAAACGCAAATAAACATACCTCTCCTCTTATTTTTTTAATAATGAACAAACAGTAGATAATTAGAAAAAAACCAATAAACTTATTTCTCTCAATAGAAAAAAGCAATAGACAAAAAAGAAAAACTAATAGACATACTTCTCTAATAGAAAAACCTGTAATCTCATGGAAAAAACAGCAACAGCAATAGAAAAAACCAGAAAACTTGCTTCTCACTTTATAAATCCAATAACTCAAAAAAAAAGATAATTTAAGGTATCCTTCTTTTAAGCCAGGAAGAAAAATCTTCTTTCTCTTGTTTAATTGCTTCTTCCTTTTTCTTCTCTTCTTTTTTTGGCTCTGCTTCAACAGAAGCAGGCCTTATATTGTCTTCCTTCTTGACAACAACAACTTTAGAAAGTTCTTCTCTTATGTTTTTATAAACATCCTGCAAATCCTTCTGCAGCTCCTGCTCAGGAACCCACTGAATTGCAACAACTTTATCATCTCCTTCAAATCTAGGAATCATCTGAACAGCCAAATGAGGAACTCTCTGTCCTGCCTTTGGGCCCATTCTAAGAACAATATTAAGTCCGAGAGAATTAACTGATTTTGGAATAACAGAACTTAAATTGTGGACAACTTCTGAAAGTGAAAACAATGTTTCTTTTGGAAGTTCATATAAATGAGTATAATGTTGTTTTGGAATAATCATTGCCTGTCCTTTTGTTGATGGATAAATATCTAAAACCACGAGAACTTCATTATTTTCAAATAATTTAAGTGAAGGTATTTCTCCTTTTACAATTTTGCAAAAAATACATTCTTCTGCCATTTTGTTTAAAAGAATCAATAAGCTTTTAAAAACATTTTTTATATATCTATATTATATGGCTTTGGAGAATATTAGAAAGCAAATCGCAAAAGATGAGAAAGGAAAACAAATAGAAATTGAAAAAAAAGAATTAATGGAAAAAGAAGCAAAAAGATTCTTTATGATGGGTGAAGGTTACCTAGATGAAAAAAATTATTCAATGTCTTTTTTCTCATATTTTAAATCTTTCAAAATAATGTGTTCAATGTATGTAAACAAGAAAATAGGTGGTATTGAACTTGATGAAAATTAAGCTGTATTGTACATAGCAAAAAAAAATTTATTCGGCGTTGATGAAAAAAAACTTGAAGACTTAGAGCTTTTAGCAAGAATAATTACAAACAGAAAAGAAGTTGAAAGCAAAGATGCAAGAGAAATGGGAAAAATAACAGCAAGAGTAAAAGATGAACTGTTCCCAAAAAGAAAAAAAGCAGTTAAGTAAAGATATTTATTTCTTTTTCATTGGAAAATATTTTTTTCTCGTTGTTTCAAAAAAATCTTCTAAAGAACTATGTTCTCTCTTTTTGTCAAAAACAATTCTGTCATTCTCAAGATACGGGCCAAAAGCTCCTTTTTCTTTTCTCCATTTATTGATAAAACCGAAAAAATGTTCGTCTTCAGCCCATACAAGGGGGCCTTTGTGTTTTTTTGTTTTTGGAACAGAAAATATTTCAAATTCAAACCAGCAGACAACACAGGACTCTTCAATAAAAAATCCAGAATCATAAGCCTTGAATCCCTCTGATTCTACTTCTTTAAGAAGTTTATTCAAATTCTTCTTTACCTTTGAAAGAAAAATGTCTGTGTTTGTATTCTCAGGGAGTTTTATTTTGAAATAGTGCAGTTCGGTTCCTCTTTTTTTTACTGTTTTTTTTATGTCTTTTATTGTTTTATTGCTGTTTGAAAAATAATTTGAAACAGGACTCTCTAAAAACATTCTAACTGAAAAAATAAATTTTGCGAGTTTCTTATCTGATATTGAAGCAGCGGCATTCCTGGTTTCTATTACAGGATCAATTATAACAATAGACGATTTTGTTTTTTCAGTTCCTAACTTTTTTCTGGCATTGACTAAACCCCCATACTTTCCTTTTATATCAATAAATATCGGTGGTTTCCATTTTTCAACAGAATAAAATAAATCAAGAATAGAACCATAATTGGCAGTTAATATTTCAAGAACATAGCCTGAAAATCCGCTTATGTAACTCTCTGCTCCATATACATTAATTGACTTGCAGAACCTCTTTAACAGCCTGACATCTGTTTTTTGGCTTTTATTCAGCATAGAATTTATGTAATCAACATGAAAAGGAGAGGCATCTGTCTGGTTGTCTATTTTTTTTATATTTGATGTTAGTAAAACAGGTATAAATTCAATTGTATAACTTTTGTATATTATCTGGAAATAATCCCTGGAGCCATGTATTTTTTTGACATTTAAAAAAGCAGATTTCAGTATTTCTTCTGCTGATTTTGAAAGATCGCCGTATTCTCTTGGAATTCTAAGAAAAATATCTATCTCTTTGTTTTCATAAAGCCATGTTCCTTTTGCAGTGCTCCCCCCAACAAAAAACTCGCAGGTAATTCCTTTCTTTACCATTGCTTTTTCAATTTTAAGGCGTATAGAATCTATTATTCCTTCAACTTTTTTCTGCTGAGTAGAAGTAGGTTCTGCAATTTCTGCTTGTTTTTTTATAAAACCTACTACAGCCATAAATCAAAAAAAGAATTTTTAGATTAAGTAATTTTCCATTATGTTCAGGAAGTATAGTCTAGACTGAGTTTAGTACATTCTACTCTCGCTTCTTCTTTTGATTTCTCTATAAATTTATTAAAAAATAGTTCAGATATGCCAAGTATTCTGCCTGTATTTAATATATTCTTTTCAGGAGTTATTAACGGGGTTTCCAAAATTTTTGAATAAAATATAAGAGAAGGAACCATAAATGTGCTAGACAGAATGTCTGCCCATTCAATTGGAAGGACTTCAAGCAGTCCAGAATCTTTTTCCATATTTATTTTATTTTCTAAAATAAAGTTCTGCATTTCTTCTGCTTGTTTTTTCTGTGTATCTAAACTTAAAATATCTGAAATTAAAAAACATGCAAAATTTCCTTCTTTTTCTTTTTCTGCAGTTACAAGGCCAGGTCCAAAAACAATTATTTTTTCTGTTGGATAAACTAATTTAGAAAGTTCTTCTGCAAAATATTTCTTTGTTTCAATTGGCGCTTCTTGATTTATAAAAACATAGGCATTTTCATCAGAAGAGGTATAACCCCTAAAAGGACTCTCTTTTATCACTCTGCCTTCTTTTAGAATGTATCTTTCTTCTGTTTCTTCTGATTTAATTATAAAATTTGGAGTCTGTTCATCAAAATGAAGTAAAAGTGCAAGATTTGTTTCTATTGGTGGGCTTATATAACCCCCCGTTTCTGGATTTGAAAAGATAAAAGGACTTGAAAAAAATAAATTTCATCATAGATGTTTTTTTTGTTTTCTTTTCATTGTTTAGATTTAATTCAAAAAAATTTAAAAATAGATGGGAACTTTCAAAAGAAATCTTTATTAAATATCTTGTTTTTTAGTCTTTTATGCTGGGAAAGGAAAAAAGCAGAAATCATTCTATTTTAAGTATATAACATTAATTGGTGGTTTTTATGGAACCTGATGAACGCCTAAAACTAAAAAAAACAATTGAAGAACTGAAAAAATACAGGACAAGACACACAGAATTAATCAGTGTTTATGTACCTGCAGGTTTTAACATAAATTTAATTACAACACAGATTACCCAGGAATTATCAACATCGCAGAACATAAAATCAAAGCAGACAAAAACAAATGTAACAACAGCATTAGAACGGGCTTTGCAGGAATTAAAGGGAACAAGACAAGCACCTCCAAATGGTTTTGCTCTTTTTTCAGGAAATATTTCAGAAGAAGAAGGAAGAGATAATTTCCAGGTTTGGATAGTAGTTCCTCCTGAAAAAATTAATGTAAAAATTTACAGGTGCGACCAGCAGTTCTTAACCGAACCTTTAGAAAAAATGCTTGAAGCTAAGTATGTTTTTGGACTTATTGTAATTGAAAGACAGGAAGCAACCATTGGTGTATTAAAGGGAAAAACCATAGATGTCTTGAAAACAATTGATTCCTTAATTCCTGGAAAACAAAGGCAGGGAGGACAATCTGCAATGAGATTCCAGAGAGTAAGAGCTAATTTAGAAAAATCATTTTATAATGAAGTTGGTGAACTCGCGAGAAATAAATTCAAGGATTACGAGATAAGAGGTATTTTAGTGGGTGGGCCTGGCCCTACAAAAGAAAGTTTCTTGGATGCTCATTCTTTAGGAGAATTTGAAAAAAAAGTAATTGGAGTGAAAGATATAGGTTCTGACGGCGAAGCTGGACTTAATGAACTTGTAAATAGAAGTTCTGACGTTCTTGCAAAAGAAGAAGTTGTTGAAGAAAAAGAGATGATAAATAAATTCTTTGATGAAATAGCAAAGAATTCTGGACTTGCTGTTTATGGAAAGGAATATATTATGAATGCTCTGGAAATAGGTGCTGTTGATACTTTAATTATAAGTGAGAGGTTAGATGGAAAAATACTGGATGAATTTATAGAAAAAGCCAAAAACACAAGCACAAAATTTATTATTGCTTCAACAGAAACAAAAGAAGGGAACCAGTTATTTGAACTCGGCGGTTTTGCAGCAATTTTAAGGTATAAAATTGAATAATAATCTCTCAATAATAAAAGATTAGTGAAAATCCTAAACAACTGCTGTAAGAATAAAACACTTTTCTTTGAATTGAAAACAAAGATATACTAAAAAATCTGCCAAAATAAAAAAATAAATTGATACACCTATTAATTCTCAAAAATTTTATTTATGCAGGGCAATATTAATAAATCTCTTTTTTTTCTTGTTTTACTATGAAATCAGAAATAAATTTTATATTTGTATTAAGTGATAAAATAAAAAAAGAAGAAAAAAAAATAATTGAAACTGAAATACAAAAAGCAGTGGAAAATATAGAAGATTCTTCAGCAAGCATATCCATTGAAGATGATGGTGTTTCATTTGACTTAAAGTGCGGTGAAAAAACAAGAGTTCATTCTGCAATGCTTCAGCTGAGAAATTCATTCTCATCAAATATAGCAACTAAAATAAAAAAAGGAATAAGAGAGATAAAGATAAATAAAATCAATTTCAGTGATATTCCTATTGAAGGCTCTCTAGACAAAGATGTAAAAATTCCTTTTATAAAAAAATTCACAGTAAAAGACAACAAATTAAAAATAGAAATTGAAAAAACAATTGATATTGACTTGATAGAAAAAGGTGCAGTTGATAGGATTTTAAAAATAATACCTAAAAAAATCCATGCAAAAGAAGTTACTGGAAAATCAGCAGCAGAAAGAACAATAAGAACAAGTGAAAAAAGAATAAAAGGGTATGCTTTCCAAAAAGATCCAACAACAGAATTGATTCAAAGAGGATGGGTAAAAGATTTTCCAGGCTCAGGTGTCTGGATATTAATGCCTCCTTTTGCAGCATTAATGCGTGCAATTACAAATTTAGTAATTGACAGGATTGCAAAAGAACTATGCTTTGTTGAAGTATATCTGCCAAAAATAGTTCCTCTTGAAGTAATGAGAAAAAAGGGAACACTTGGAGGAATTCCTTATGAACACATGTTTGTATGTCCGCCAATAAGCAGAAATCCAAAGGACTTTGAGTATTATGCAGATTATGTTGAAATAACAGGAAAACCTGCTCCAGAAATGCTTTCAAAATTAATAAAAGAACCTATGTTTGGACTTGCTCACGGACAGTGCGAGCCGTTTTATGAGATATTTTACAAACAGATAGTTGATGAATCTCTTCTTCCAATAAAGTTCTATGATGTAAGCGGGCCTTCATTTAGGTATGAAGCAGGTGGACTAAAAGGACTGGAGAGATTAAATGAATTTCATAGAATAGAATTCACGTATATGGGAACAAAAGAACAAGTAATGAAAATAAGAGATGAAATATTAAAAAAAGCAGAAGAAATAATTGACAAAATTTTCAAGTTGGAGTATAGAATTGATGCGAATATACCGGTTTATTTGGAACATGCAGGTATGGAAAAAGAGGAAAAAGAAGCAGATTTTGTAAAAACATATGATTTGGTTGGAATGCTTCCTTTTATTACAGCAAGCAAGCCTGAAGCAGAACTTGAAATAGCAAGTTTTCACGTCCACTCTAATTTCTATGTAGACAGATTCAACTGCAAAGAAAAAAACAAAAAAGAAATATGGACAGGATGTTCTGGAATAGGGCCGTCAAGGTGGGCTTTTGCATTCTTGGTAAGATATGGACTTGACTACAAAAACTGGCCTGATGAAATAAAAAGATACATAGGTGAAAATCTTCCAGAACCCCCTAAAATGGTAACTTGGCCTATGAAAAGATAAGTTATGAAAATAAAACAGATTTATTGACTGGTTTTATTATATCTCTTATTTTAATTTTTATTTTATTGGTATATTCTGCAAAAACAAACATTTTAAAAGTTATTCTAAAGTAATTAGTTTATGGAAATCTATGTGCCGGATACATCTGTGATTATTGAAGGAATTTTAGGTAATCTAATTTCTGATAAAAAAATAGAAGGAAAAATAATAATCCCTAACTGCACAATGGCAGAACTGGAACATCAGGCAAATATTGGAAAAGAAACAGGACTTATTGGACTTGAAGAAATAAGAAATATAAGAGAACTCTGCAAAAAAAACAAGATAGAAGTTGAATTTTTCGGCGAACGTCCGTCAGAATTCCAGATAAAGCACGCAGGAATTGGAGAAATAGATGCAATGATTAGAGAGATTGCAGTAAGATTAGGCGCTGTCTTAATTACAAATGATTTAGTGCAGTCAGAATCCGCGAGAGCATACGGTATAAAAGTTATCTACAAAGAAGAAAAAGAAAGAAAATCCCAGCTTTTAGAAAAATTCTTCTCTGATAAAACAATGAGCGTTCACTTAAAAGAAGGAAGTATTCCTATGGCAAAAAAAGGAATGCCGGGTAATTGGGATTTCTGCAGAATTCGGGAAGAAGAAATAAAAAAAGATGAAATAGAAAGTATTTCAAAAGAAATAATCGAAAGGGCAAAAACAAACACAGAAGGTTTTGTAGAATCAAGAAGAAGAGGAAGCACTATTGTCCAGCTTGGAAAGTATAGGATAGTAATTACGCGCCCTCCTTTGTCTGATGCAATAGAAATAACAGCAGTCCGCCCTGTTGTAAAATTAACCTTAGATGATTACAAACTTGAACAAAAAGTAATAGAACGCCTGGAAAAAAAAGCAGAAGGCATCCTGCTTGCGGGCTCTCCTGGCGAGGGAAAATCTACATTTGCACAGGCAGTAATAGAATTCTACTACAGAAAAAACAAGATAATAAAAACAATAGAATCTCCAAGAGATTTGATTGTTCCAAAAGGAGTGACTCAGTATTCTAAAAACAACTGCACATCAGATGAAATCCAGGATATTCTGCTTTTGTCAAGGCCGGACTATACTATATTTGATGAAATGCGTAATGTCTCTGATTTCAGATTATATGCTGATTTAAGATTAAGTGGAATAGGTATGATTGGAGTTATTCATGGTGCAACTCCTATTGATGCAGTGCAGAGATTTGTCGGCAAACTTGAACTTGGAATGATTCCATCTGTAATTGATACTATTATTTTCATAAAATCTGGAAAAATAAACAAAATTTATGATATTAAACACAGGGTAAAAGTCCCGTCAGGACTTGTAGAAAAAGATTTAGCCCGTCCAGTAATTGAAATTTCTGATTTTATGTCAGGAGAACTTGAATATGAAATGTATGTTTTTGGAGAAGAAACAGTTGTTGTGCCGATAAAAAAAGGAGGTTTAGAAAACTCTGCAAAAGAAGTTGATTATAAAGTTGAAATGGACAAAAAAGATGTACTCTTTGTAATTGAACATGAAAACAAAAATAAAAATGCTGATGTTAGAGTTGGAAGAAGCAATTATCCAAAAAAAGTTGATAAAGATGGCATCATAAGATTTGAAAAAAAAGGAAGTCAGGGAAAAGATATTCTGCGCTCTCTAAAAAAAGGTGTTAGAATCAAAGTAATTGTGAATTAAAATGAAAATCTTGGCTGCATCTGACATTCACGGCAATAAAACTTTTATTGATAATTTAGCAAAGAAAGCTGAAAAAGAAAATGTTGAAATGGTAGTGCTCTGCGGGGATTTGACTTTCAGCGAGATAAGCTTAGAAGGAATAATCGGTCCTTTCAAAAAAGCAAAGAAAAAAGTCCTGTTAATACCTGGAAATCACGAAACCCTGGCAAGTGCAGATTTCTTGTCTTCTCTTTATGGAAAATATTATGTAAAAAATCTCCATGGTTATTATTTTTGCAAAGATGATATAGGTTTTTTCGGCTGTGGCGGCGGAAATGTCGGGCTTTTTTCTTTGGATGAAGATGAAATAAAATACACTCTGACAAAAGCATATAGGGGAGTTTCAAAATCAAAGAAAAAAGTAATGTTAACTCATATTCCTCCTTTTGGAACAAAAACAGATAAAATACTGTTTGGCAGTGCAGGAAGTACATCAATAAAAAATGCAATTGAAAAAATTCAGCCGGATTTTTGTCTTTGCGGACACATTCACGAATGCTTTGAAAAAGAAGACATGATTGGAAAAACAAGAGTAATTAATTTAGGGCCAAAAGGAAAAATAATTAATATCTAATAGATTTCTTCTTTATTTGTTACGGTAAGCAGGCATATTGCTGAAAAAATTTTATTTTCCGGCATATTGAGAATCTATCATTTGCTGTTTTATAGATTAGCCTATCTGACTGCAAAAAATCTGCAGATTTGTTAAATAATTACTGCAAGGTTTAAAAAATTTAAAGAACTGAAAAAATATCTCTATTTAATCTAAATATAATTATTTCTTCTAAAAATTAAGATAGTTCCTTTCAACTGCTCAAAAAATTGTGCTTCAAGAGTGCAGTTATTCTGCAGGTATTCTGGGAAATTTGAAACACCGCACACACCCTGTAAGGACTCATCATTTAAAAGACAGAAAATATATTTTGAATTTGATTTTTCAAGTGTTTCTATAAAATAATCTATTGTATCAACTTTTGCGTCAAATCTCTTGTTTGTAGTATCAATAAATCCGCCAGGCTCTCTATAAGACGGCGAAAGTTCCCTTTCAGTTAGATAAGAAACAATTGTTGCTATTGTAGAGTATCCATTTATTGTGTCATTTTTATCTGTATTTTTTTCTATATAATCTGTTATCTGCGAAACTGTAAGAAAATCTTGTTTTTTCAAAAAACTTTCTAAATTAAATAAAACTGGAAAAACAAAAATTACAAGAAGAAGCGCTTTTATGTTCTTGTCAAATTTAAAAAAAGTGTATCCTGCAAGCATACAGAGGAATGGAAAAGTAAGTGAGAAATACATTGAAAAAATCAATTTCTGGAATATGATTCCTGAAGATAAAACAAAAAATGAGATAAAAATAACCCTGATTTTTTTATCTTTCAAAAATAAAATAGAAATTAATGCTGGAAAAGAGATATACCAGTATTCAAAGAGATACTGAACAAACATTGAAAATTTATATGAAAAGGGCATAACTTGTTTTTGTGCATGGAAAAATATTGTCTGCCCAAATATATTTGAGAATGTAGAAAAAATAAAAAAAACAAGAAGAACTACTGCAGGTGTAAGCAGAAGATAAATTTTGTTTTTATCCAAAGAGAATTTTATTTTGTTTTTCTTTATTTTGACAAGCTCAAAAATAGAGTCAATAAAAAAGGAAAAAAACAGAAAAACAGAGAATAATCTAGAAAGTATGGCAAAAGCGAGGGCTGTTGAAGATTTTATTGGTTTGTTCTGTGCATAAAAATAAACTGCAAGAATCATAAAAAAGCATGCAATA
This sequence comes from Candidatus Woesearchaeota archaeon, assembly GCA_964628775.1. Classification (GTDB taxonomy): domain Archaea; phylum Nanobdellota; class Nanobdellia; order CAZVOT01; family CAZVOT01; genus CAZVOT01. Next base: position 1,416 of record CAZVOT010000024.1, on the reverse strand, counting down.
TCAAAGCCAAGCACTTTGTCAAAAAGAGAAAAGTAATTGCTGGAAAAAATGAACAAAAAAGAGGAAATAATTCCTGTTTTTTCATCTGCAATTTTTTTCATTGCAAGAAAAATTAAAACTGCTGTTCCAATTGAGTAAAAAAGAACAGACATTTTTGAGCCAAAAAATATATTGTTAAAAATCATTTCAAAAAAAGCAGTTGAATACAACAATATGGGCGGGTGCGCACAGAAAAAATCTCTGTAGGGGATAAAACCCTTTAGTATTTGTCTTCCCATATAAATATATACATTCTCATCTGAGTATGAATAAGAAATTCCGTAAAAGCGGATAATTGTGGATACTATCAAAATAACCGCCAAAATTGCAGTATACTTATTCTTTTCAAGTGAAAATTCCATTAAAAAATAGAACTGTAGAATATATAAAAAAGTGATGAATTTAATTTTTAATGAATATACTCTTGACAGGAACTCCTGGAACAGGAAAAACTAAAGTTGCAGAAGAACTTGGAAAAAAGGGATATGAGATAATTGACTTAAAGCCGGTAATTGAAAAATATAAAACTGGTTTTGACAGAAAATTAAAGTGCAAAATTGTTGATGAAAAAAAACTTGGAAAAGAAATTGACAAGATTTTGAAAAAAAAGGATAACGCGGTGGTAGAATCCCATCTTTCCCATTTCTCTAAAAAAAATATTGTTTTTGTTCTCCGCTGTGATATAAAAGAACTGAAAAAGCGCCTGGAAAAAAGAGGATATTCAAAAAACAAGATTAATGAAAATATAACTGCTGAAATAATGCAGGTAATTCTAGATGAAGCAGTAAAAAAAGGACATAAAGTAATAGAAATAGACACAACAGGAAAAACAGCCAAAAAATCAGCAGAAGAAGTAATAAACTTTGCAGAGAAATATTCTTCTTTTAATAATTTGCAAAATTAATGAAGCTCCTGCCTATGAGAGAGCAATTCGGATATCTATACTTTTAAAATAAACTTCTATTTTTTTATTTTAAGAAAATAGAATTTATTGTCTAAATTAAAAATCAGAAATGAAGCTCCCAACAGATTAAAGAACAATAGAGGTACCTATACTTATAAGGTAATTATTTTCTAAATTGAAAATCAGAAGTTTAGGTAGAGATTTTCAATTTTTTCACGCCCGCCATCTGAACAGAAATTACTGTCCAAAAGAAAATGGATTTATCCCTACCTTTGCAGAATTGAAAGGTAAATTCTTACAAATTTATTTATTTGTAAATTCTAAAATGGAATACCTTTAGTAAAACAAATAAAAATAACAAAAGTAATTCTGCTGGATTAATTTTGCTTTCTAATTTTGATATAAAAATTGCAAAATCAAATGAAGCTCCCACCCGATGCAGAGCATCGGGTTGTATCTAAATAGTAAAGTTT
>CAZVOT010000023.1:7146-12634 GCA_964628775.1 Candidatus Woesearchaeota archaeon | reverse complement strand
TGATTTCTTTTGTTAATCAGTATAAATTCTCTCTTATTGAAACCAAAATAAAAACATCAGGAGACTTAATAACAACAGCAATGTTTGAGTTGTCTCTTTTAGATTTAATTGAAAGCAATCTATCCTGCACTCATATGCTGGAAACTTCAAAAAACGCATTAAATGAACTTGAAATTTTAAGTTCAATGTTAAACAGCTATGAATTTCAAAAAACCCAAAAATACATATACAAAGAAGAAGAGTATATAACAGACTTAATTAAAAACTGGATACTTCATGAAAAATTAAAAAAAACCTGCAATCTCAATTATACAACAGTTCTCTTCTTTTACAATAAAACCTGTGATGAATGTTCCTGGCAGGGTTTTTATTTAGGATATTTTAAGGAAAAAAATAAAGATAATTTAATGATTTTTGCAGTCCCAACAGATAGAAATACAAAAATAGTAGAATTCCTATTTTTAGAATATAATATAAGCTCAGTTCCATCAGTAATAATCAATAGAGATAAGAGTATAGAAGGGTATTTAGACAAAGAAGAACAAAGAACCCTGCTTTGCAGTTATAATAACTTCACATTCTGTTAAAAGATTATATTCAAACTGAACATAATATATGTTCAATATGAACAGAAACATTTATATTCAAACTGAACATATAATCTATTCAAAATGAACATAGAATCACACGAAAAAAAATTAAAAGAACTTCTTGATTTCCTTGAGATTTCAATAAAAAAAGGATTAACTGAATCCCAGTCAATAATCGGTTTCATAACATCGCAGGGCTCAATAGAATTAATTTCTCTTCTTCTCCATAAAAAAAATTTGATAACAATAGGAACGCAGATAAATCACCTGTGGTTCAGATCAAAAAAAACAATGGAAGAAAAATTTCCTTTTGATTTTCCAAGAAAAAATGTTATCTTAACTTTAATTTCCCAGATAGAAGACAAGAGAGATTCCATAGTCTACGGCTCGCCGAAAAAAGAAGAAGAATTAAAAGAAATAATTATTTTATTTAACAAACTAAAAGAAATTATTGAGGAAGAATTAAAATGAAAGAAAAATTAATTGCTTATGCAAATGATTTTGTTTCGTTTGTTCTTTCAGATAAAGAATTATTTTCAAAAATAAAAAGCATAATCCTATTCGGTTCAACAGCCAGGGGGGATTTTACAGAAGAAAGCGATATTGATTTGTTTATTGATACAGATGAAGATATAAAACAAAAAATAAATTCAAGGCTTTTTGAATTTTACAATTCAAAAACAGCAAAAAATTGGGTTCTTCTTGGAGTAAGAAAAGAAATTATCTGTAAGGCAGGGAAAATTAAAAAATGGAAAGAGCTGGAAAAAAGTATATTGAGTGATGGAATCTATCTTTATGGGAAATACGAAAAAGTACCTAAAAAATTAGAACATTTTATTCTCATTTCTTATAATCCGATAAAAGAAAGTAAAAAAAGAGTGAAAATAAACAGGATTCTTTATGGCTATTCCCAGAAATTAAAAGGAAAAAAATTACACTATACCGGCATAATTGAAAAAAACAGCATAACATTAGTATCAGATAGAACTTTGCTTATAAAATCAGAAAATTCAAATGGAATTATTTCTCTATTGAAATTAAATAAGATTACATTTTCAATCTTTGATTTTTGGAAAGAAATATGAATTGCTTCTTTTTCATTAATTCATCCAGTAAAACTGTAGCATAACAAGACTTTACAAGAGAAAAAGAAAATTTGGTTTTATCTATTATTTTAAAATCAAAAGGAAAAAACAGAGCCATTCTTTTTCCCCCAATCAAGCTCATTTCAGGCATTTTTCTTATAATAAAGCTGTTTTCATCAATTCCCTCTTCCTTCAAAACCAAAGCAAGAGTCTTATCCTTAACTTGTGTATCATAACCAACAACATCAAGTTCTTCTTGCTTCCATTCAATTTCAAGTTTTTTCTCAAGATACTTATTGAACAAATAACTCTGATAAGAACATAGAATCAAATTTAGATTTCTTCTGTTTATCTTCTTGACAGCACTGACAAAATCTTTCTTGTTCTTTTCAATCTGTTCTTTTACAGCAGTATTGTCCAAAAGCAGCATAACAGCCCTTTCATAATTTTGATTCTTTATTATCTCTCTGGCAACCTCAAGATTTTTCTTTCCGAATCTCTGCCCGCCAAAATAATTAGCAATTCCTTTTTTTGAAGCAATCTCTAAAAATTCAGCAATTCTCTCACCATCCCCGCAGTTTTTAATTGAAATAATAAACCTGTTTCCAAAGTGATTCCCCAAGTATATCTTTTCATTAGAGTAAGAAATATCTTTTAAAAAAATCCCATCAATGTTAATCTTCTTCAAGTCTTCAATCTTAACACCTTTGATAGAAATTCTCTGAGAAGTTAAAGCATTCTTGTCCTTATTGCCAGAGTATCCAACATCCCTCTTATCAATTCCAAGAGTATAAGCAATTTTCATGCATGCAGTATTGGTATTCCAATTCTCTTTAACAAGTGTTGCATGAACAAACTCCTTTTTTTCTAAATCTATTTCAAAATTGCTTTTCTTGTCAGCAGAACAAATCCCACTGTCCTTTAAAATCTCCTCAACAACAAAATCTAAAGAACTTTCCTTTATTTCTCCGCCAATTCCAAAGCCATAAAATAATTTATACATCATTAAAATGTCTGTCTCACACATACAGAAAACATTGTTGTATTAGATATACAGTCGCAGACGCAGTAGCTTCCAGTCTGTTCATTTACAATTTCACTTTCAGTAGAACAGTCGCCGTAATAGCACTCGCATATAGTTCCCCTATCAGTAAAATTTTCATTTATTTTATCTGATAAATCAGTGCATATCTTATTTTTCTCAGCAAGATAACTTTGCCACCGCTGTTCCTTAAATGTATTTAACATTAAAAATGCAGATGAAATTAGGAATACAAAAAAAAATGCAGTAAAAGCAATACTTCTGTCCATTTTAAAAATAAAAACTCGCAATCTTTAAAAAATTTTATATCAAAATTCAAGACATTCATCTTAAACTCTTCAAGTCAATAAAAAGTAAAAAAACAATCTAAATACTCCAAAAACCTTAAAATCCCGACTAAATATCTTAATTCAATGATAACAATTCTAAGATTAAATCACAGAATTGAAAGAGACAAAAGAGCAACAACCCATGTTTTCCTTTCTTCAAGAACTTTAGGAGCAGATAATGCAATTTTATCAGGCGAAGAGGATGAGAACACAATAAAAACAGTTGAAAATGTATCAAAAAGATGGGGGGGTTCTTTTAAAGTAATTTATGAAAAAAACTGGAAAAAAGCAGTTGAAGAAAAGAAAAGACAAGGCTTCAAAGTAGTTCATTTAACAATGTACGGCGAAAGATTTAGTGATATTCTCCCCAAATTAAAAAAAGAAAAAAACATTCTAATTGCAGTTGGCAACGAGAAAGTTCCAGCAGAAATGTACCAATTGGCAGATTACAATGTCTCAGTAGGAAATCAGCCCCACAGCGAAATAGCTGCATTAGCAATTTTTCTCTATGAATTAAAAGGAAAAGAAGCACTTTACAGCGAAAAAGAAAATGCAAAACTAATAGTAAAACCAAACAAAAGAGGAAAAACAGTTCTAAAAAAGAATTAAATCTTTTTCTATTATATATTATTCCTTATGGACTTTGAATCAATGCTCTCAAAAATAGCAGAAATACAGATAGATGGAGAATTAAATGCAGATTTTTCAGGAATTAATTTTACAAATAATGAAAAAAAAATAAAAAGAAATTTTTATTTTGCAAACATAAAAAAAATCCATCTTTCAGACAGAGAATTAAATGGAGGCACAATATTTGCAGTTAATCCCCTTTCAGAAAACACCTCTTTAATTGAAACATTTCCAAAAGATAATTTAGATATTATCCCCCACGGAGTTTCTGGCTCTCTTCTTCACTTTGCAGATAATTTCTCCTGCGGAGCAAATGCAGTATCAAGAACTTATAATCCAGATGAATTAGATTCAGACGGCAGTTTATGCTCCTTTAAAGGCAACATAAACATACCCCTTACAATAAAAACAACAGGAAAATCTAATGTAGAAGAATCATTAGAATACCTGTCTGATAATTCAATAAATTTGACAAGTGTCGGGCTTCAGGCAGTAGTTCCAAATCTGCCAGATAGATTCTACAGAATAGTGCTCTCTATGTTTCTATGTATGGAAAAAATAAAATCCATTCCAAATGAAGTTTCTTCTATTGGAGATTCCTATGCATTGAAATTAATTAAAAATTATTTTGATGGTTTTAATTTAAATCAAGGAGGAGAACACAAAATATTTAGAAAAGACGATTTTTCATTTGAATTCTCGCCGATAATAACAGTTGATTCAATGAAAAATAATTATACTCTTCAGCCTTCTCTTTCATTGTATCAAAAAGAAAAACTGCTTCTTCTAAAAGCTCTGACATCAAACAATGACGGCGAAACACCGGAAGAAAAAGTAAAGAGAGATGTAAATTTTATGTATAAGAATAAAACAGTCAGGAATCTTCTTGGACTTAAAGATTTGCCAGATACAGAACCGTATATTTGAATCATCAAAAGTAATAATTATAATATAGAGATTGAGCTGATAAAAAAAAACAATTAAAAACAACATAAAAACTGTAAAGTCAATAATTCTTTATGGTTCAAGAGCAAGAGGCGACTTTGGTCCGGCGAGTGATTGGGACTTATTTGTAATATGCAGCAGTCTGCCGGATACTTTAAGGGAAAGGACAGAACTAGAATCAAAAGTTGGTGATGAATTAATATTAAAAGGAATACAAATTTCAATTATCTTTAATACAGAAGAAGAACTTAACTCTTCAATGAAAAATGCAGAACCTTTAATGATAGAAATATACAGCAATCATAAGATTATCATTGATGATGGAACTTTCAGAAATTCTCTAAACTTAATAAAACCTAAATTAAAAGGGGCAGTTTACTTGAAAGAATTTAAATTTTGGAGGCTCAAAAATGTATGAGTATTCCAACTCGCTCATAAATGAATCTAAAGTTGATTTAGAGTCAGCAGAAATTCTATTTAAAGCAGGTAAATACGCAAGAACTGTTTTTTTTTGCAGCCAATGTCTTGAAAAATTAGGCAAAGCAATTCTTGCAAAAAAGTAAAAATCTCTTCATATATTTTGGATTTTTACTCCAGAAAATAAGTTCTATCTATTTTCTTTGAGTCAAATGGACTTTTAATAGAACATGAAATCTCATCAATTTTAGCAACAGAAATTCTAGCTGAAAATAACTCTGACGAAGTAAAAAAAGTAATACTATTTATTGCCTGGCTGGAAAGAGCATTTTTCAAGAACAAGATACCCAATAACAATAAAAGGAAGGATATCGAACCCAGCAAGCAGTTTAATGAAAAATAAACAAGAGAGACATTAAACAAAACTAAAAAAGCATATATTCTATTAAA
>CAZVOT010000023.1:0-7046 GCA_964628775.1 Candidatus Woesearchaeota archaeon | reverse complement strand
AAGCAAAACCAGCCAAAGAACACTGGGCTTTCCTGCTTTTCATTTCTTTGAACGTCTGCCATGTAGTTCTAATATAATTCACAAACTTCTTGTCAGAAACAGCAGTTTCAACAAATTTTATAGTCTTCTCATCGCCAGGGTATCCAGAACCAATATCCTTATGTATTTCTCTTTTTATTCTTTCAATTTCAGCATCTCTTGTAACTTTAGCCAATATGCTTGCAGCACCTACAACAGCATAATTGAGGTCCGCCTTATGTTCAGCAACAACCTCGCATTTTTTCTCAATTTTAGACAGAAATTTCTCGCCGAATTTCTTAGCATTAACAGAAGGAGCGTCAATATATACCCTGTCTGGCTTTAAGTAATCAGTAATCGTAACCATCTTTATCATTTCAAGTTCATTCAAATTAGTTCCTGAATTCAAATAAGCATCAATTTCTCTTGGAGATACATTAATTACTTTATAATCTAAAACAACTTTCTTGATTTCCTTATATAATTCCTGTCTTTTTTGCGGACTCAGCAGCTTAGAATCCTTTACACCCATTTCAACCAGTTTATTCCAGTCAGATTCTTCAATTAGAACGCCGGCAATAACAAGATCTCCCACAACAGGCCCTCTTCCAGCTTCATCAATGCCAGCAACTAACATATTGGTAAGATAATTGCTGATGCAGTATTTAAAGAAATATGTTATCAAATACAAAAAAATATTTAAATTAATTTGTTAAAGAATAAATCTCTTTTATTCTTTTAGCAATATTATCAATTGATTTTAATGCAATATCATCATATTTCGCACTTGTTTCTTCTCTTGTATGGGAAACACTTATAACTCCAAAATGAGGATCAGGCAGTCCGTCATTTGCAATAATCATATTATGAATCAAAGCCCAATTATGGATAGCATTTATTGTAAATTCCTGTCCGCCGTTTCTATTTCCTCCAGCAACAATTCCAGCGCAGATTTTATTAGACAATCTCTTATTATGTCTTCTCAAAAAAATAGTTCTGTCCATGAAATTTTTCATAAGTCCTGAAACATTAGCAAAATAAGTAGGAGTAGCAAGAATAATAGCATCAGCAGATTCTAATTTTTTATATATCTCTACCATTTCATCATCTTGAACGCATTTTTCAGGGCAGGAAGAACAAGCTTTGCAGGGACTTATTTTTATTTCATTTAAATTTATTATTTCAGCGTCTTTAATTTCTTCCTTTAATTTTTCGCAGAGAAAAAAAGTATTTCCATCTTTTCTATGGCTTCCATTTATAATTATTGTTTGCATAGATTTTTCTTCCAAATTTCTATAGTTCTTTTCAGTCCTTCATCAAAAGATATAGAAGGCACAAATCCAAGACTCTTTAATTTAGAGTTATCCCCCAATAATCTCCAAAGTTCATTAGGTCTTGGAGGGAAAGAATTCCACACAATTTTTACATCTCTTCCAACCAAAGAAACAATTTTTTCTGCAACATCTTTTAGATGGAATTCTTCTCCACGGCAGACATTGAATACTTGTCCAACAGCCTCTTCTTTTTCAGCTAAAAAAATAAAAGCATCAGCGGCATTATCAACATAATTAAAATCCCTTGTAGATTTATCCGTTCCAAGTTTTATAATGTCCTGAGTTAATGCTTGTGATACAGTTTTTTCAATGAAAAAATTATTATCAACCTTCCTTCCAAATGTATTAAAATTTCTAACCATTATGCAGGGAATGTTATAAGATTCATAATAAACCCTGCAGAAATGTTCGCATCCAACCTTAGTTATAGAATAAGGAGATTCAGGACGAAGTACAGTTTCTTCTTTTATAGGAAGAAGAGATTCATCAATATTGCCATACTCCTCAGAAGTTCCAGGATATATAAATCTTTTAACAGGAAATGTTCTGCATGCTTCAAGCAAATTGACAATTCCTTCCATATTAGTTCTTATTGTTTCAATAGGATTATCAAAAGAATAATGAACGTGAGTAACAGCACCCATATGAAAAATAATATCTGGCTTCACTCTTTCCATCATTTTTATTATAGAATTATAATCTGTCAAATCTCCGCGAATAAGTTCAACTTTGTCTTTTATTTCTTCTAAATTCTGCATATTTGGAAGAGCGCTGAATCTAGCATAACCAAAAACTTTAGCCCCTTTTTTTACAAGTTTTTCAGCAATTTTACTGCCGATAAAACCAGTAATACCTGTTATCAAGACTTTTTTTCCGCTGTAAAAATCCATTACCTTTAAAAAATAATTAAACTTTTAAAATATTTTGATTCAAAGAAAATGGGTTCATACTCAAAAGCAGCCTACGATTCATCAGCGAAAATAAAAAGATATTTTCTAGAGTAAAAATCCGCATATCTTCCCGGATTTTACTTTTGACAAATCCTCGCAATGCTCGCACAGCAGGCTAGTGGGATTTTTACTAAGTAATATATTTTTAATTATCCATTTTATCAAATTATTATGAAATTTTTTAAAAAAACAGCAGTTGTTTTTATCGCAACCGCAGTTAATTTTTTAATAGCTTATGGGATTCATTTTTTTTTAGGGCGCTTTTTAGGCCCAGTAGAATATGGTAAGTATGGTGTTGTTATTAATCTAGCTTGGATAAACAGCATCCCTCTAAGTGCTCTTGGAGTTTCTCTAATAAAATTCAGTGCAGGTTTTAATGCAAAAAAAGAATTTGGAAAACTTAAATTCCTGCTTATTAATTTTTTAAAATTTTCAATAATTATGAATCTTATCTTTGTTCTTTTTTATTTACTGTTCTCAAGTACACTTTCAAATTATTTAGGCGGAGGAATTACAAATTTAATCTGGATACTGGCTCTTTCCCTTCCGCTTTCAGGTATAGGAGGAATCCTGCTTAATTTTCTCCAAGGGATAAAAAAAATTTATCAATATTCCCTGATAAATGTAATCTCTCCTTTATCCAAAATTTTATTTACAGTAATTCTAGTTAGTTTAGGTTTCGGTGCTTTCGGGGCTTTATCTAGCGTTTTAATAACAAGCATAGTAACTCTTCTTCTTTGTCTTCCATTTGTATTAAAATATTTTAGTTATCCTGCAACCAAATTTACCTTTTCTAAAATTATTAATTTTGGAGTAATTATCTTCTTTGCAAATTCATTTTTTAATTTAATTCTTTATTTTGATCTATTCTTTGTTTCATCCTTTTTAGGACAGGAAACAGCAGGGTTTTATAATGCAGCAATAGTGCTTTCTCGTTCATTTTTAATGAGTTTTTCAATTATGGCAGTTTTTTTCCCAGAGTTTAGTGGAGATGCAGAAATTAAAGATATAAAAAAATTAAAATCAAACTTAAAATGGGCTTTATTATACACAGGGATTATTTGTTTTATAGGCGTTTTATCCTTTTGGCTTCTTCCAGAGTTTATAATCACTCTTACATATTCTCAATCCTTCTTGAAATCAGTTCCATTCCTTAAAATTTTGTCAATTGGTTATTCGTTTTTTTGTCTGTTCAATGTTCTTGTAAACGTTTTATGGAGCCTAAACAAACATAAATTAACAGGTATATTAGGATTATTTTTATTTATTATAGATATTACCCTTCTCTACTTGTTAGTGCCTATTGGCGGTGCCTTGGCAGCAGCATATATTACTACTGGGCTCCTTGGAACCCTATTTTTCTCTTCTTTGATTCTTACTTTTAAATTTCTAAAATAGCTTACTTATCTTTACAAAATTATTTATAAATCTACCTTTTCAATGTATTTCTATGTACGGGTTAAGCGTAATAATGCCGGCGTTTAATGAAGCGGAAAAAATAGAGAATTCAATAAATAAATCTCTTGAAATTTTCAGTTCCTTTAAAATTCCATTTGAACTAATCATTGTAAATGACGGCTCAACAGATAGTACTGAGGGTATAGTAAAATCAATATCCCAAAAAAATAATTTAGTTAATCTTGTTTCCTATCCAAATAATCAAGGAAAAGGACATGCACTTAAATATGCTTCTCAATTTGCAAATATGGACTTAGTTACTTTTGTTGATGCAGACTTGGAATTAAACCCAATACAGCTTAAGAAATTTATTGAAATTATGGACTCAACAAAAAGTGACATTGTCATTGGTTCAAAACATCATCCAGAATCCATTGTAAATTATCCACTAAAAAGAAAATTTTTAAGCGAAGGTTATTATCTATTAAACAGAATCTTTTTTAATCTGCCAGTTAAAGACACCCAGGCAGGGCTTAAATTATTTAAAAAAGAAGTAGTTAATAGGGTTTTTCCAAAAATGATAGTTAAAGGATTTGCTTTTGATCTGGAAGTTTTGGTTATAGCAAATAAATTAGGGTATAAAATAGTTGAAGCACCAATAGACATCCATTTTTCCAGATTTAAAAGTAGAATTGGCTGTAGATCCGCAAGAAATATTCTAATGGATACTTTAGGAATTTTATATAGATTAAAGGTGTTAAAATTCTATGACTAGATTTTCAGTTATTATCCCCTGCAAAAATGACTCGCCCTATCTGCAGGATTGTTTAAAACATCTAAAAAATATGACTTTTACAGATTATGAAATAATTATCATCCCAGATTCAAAAATTTCAATTAGAGGGGTGAAAGTTATCCCGCTAAAGTCTGGTCCAGCAGATAAAAGAGATTTAGGTGTTAAAAATGCCAAAGGAGAATATATTGCTTTTATTGATGATGATGCATACCCAGACAAGAACTGGTTAAGTACTTCTCTTAAATATTTTAAAGATAATGTAGTTGCAGTAGGCGGCCCTCAAATAACGCCAAAAGAAGATTCTTTTTTGCAGCGTTCTTCAGGAAGAATTTTTTCATCTTTCCTTGTAGGAGGATTAAAAGCAAGGTATACTTCTCTTAGTAAATCTTTTTTTGTTGATGACTGGCCTACAGTTAATTTCATAATCAAAAAAAGTGTTTTTATAGAACTGGGCGGTTTTGATAGTCATTATTATCCTGGCGAAGATACAAAGTTATGTCTAGATTTGATTAATGCCGGTTATAAAATCTCTTATGCTCCGGATTGTATAGTTTATCACCACAGAAGGAAATTATTTAAAGAACACCTTAAACAAGTCAGCAATTACGGAATCCACAGAGGTTTGTTTGTAAAAAAATTTCCAAAAACAAGTTTTAGATTAAATTATTTTATTCCATCAATTATCACATTATTTCTCTTATCTTCAATATTCTTTGTTTTAACTCCCTTATTTAATTTTTATTTAACAGTATTAATCTTATACCTTTCAATATGCTTTTTATTTTCAATTAGTTTTAAAGACCCATTAACTATACTTCCAACATCTCTAGGTATAATCTTAACTCATTTTTTTTATGGAATATATTTTATTAAAGGGCTGATTGTTAAAGAGGTAGAAAGATGAAAATTTTAATTGCAATGCCCCCATTAAAAGGCCCGGGAACTCCTCAGATAGGACAGAACCGCCAATTTCAATGGTTTGACGGCTGTTCAGTAATTTATCCAGTAGTTCCAGCTTATGCAGCTACTTTGCTTAAAAATAACAATTATGAAGTAATCTGGTTTGATGCACTTGCAGAAGAGGAATCCTATAAAAATTTTACAGAAAAAATTAAAGAGATTTCTCCAGATTTAATAGCGATTGAAACAAAAACACCAGTTATCAAACAGCATTGGAAGGTTATAAATGAATTAAAAACTCTGCTTCCAGAAACAAAATTAGTTCTATTCGGCGATCATGTAACAGCTCTTCCAGAAGAGTCTCTAGAAAATTCAAAAGTAGATTTTATTCTAACAGGAGGGGATTATGATTTTTTATTATTGAATTTAGCAAATCACTTAACAAAAAAAGAAGAATTGGAACCAGGAATTTTTTACAGAGAAGAAAAGAAAATAAAAAATACTGGAAAATTTGAATTAAACCACGACTTAAATTCTCTCCCTTTAATAGATAGAGAACTGACAAAATGGAACCTCTACGCTTATAAAAACGGGAATTACAAATATACTCCTGGCGCGTATACAATGGCAGGAAGAGACTGTTGGTGGGGAAAATGTAAATTTTGTTCCTGGCCGACATTGTACCCCCAGTTCAGAACAAGAAGTCCAGAAAAACTTTTTGAAGAGATTCAATTTTTAGTAAAAAATTACAAAATCAAAGAAATAATGGATGACTCAGGAACATTTCCAGTAGGTGATTGGCTAAAAAAATTCTGCAGTTTAATGATAGAAAGTAAGCTAAACAAAAAAGTAAAAATCAGCTGTAATATGCGTTTTGGAACATTAAAGTTAGAAGATTACAAACTGATGAAAAAAGCAGGATTCAGATTTATTCTCTATGGCTTGGAATCAGCAAATCAAAATACATTAGATAGGATAAATAAAGGGATTAAAGTAGAAGATATAAAAGAGGGCTGTAAATGGGCAAAAACAGCAGGACTTGCTCCTCATTTAACTTGTATGATGGGCTACCCCTGGGAAACATTATCAGATGCAAAAAATACAATTGCTCTTGCAAAAGATATATTTAACAGCGGTTTTGCAGATACACTTCAGGCAACAATAGTAATTCCTTATCCAGGAACACCCCTATACAAAGAATGCAAGGAAAATAATTGGCTTCTATATGACGGAATAAAAGGATGGAGTCATTATGATATGAGAGAAAAGGTAATGTTCAGTGAATTAACAGAGAGTCAGATAAAAGAATTTACAAGAGAGCTTTATAAATTATTTTTCTCACTAAAGTATATAACAAGAAAATTATTGGAGATTAGAGATATAAATGACCTTAAATTTATTAAAAGAGGAATAAAACAGATTTTCAAGCACTTATCCGATTTTGGAGGAAAAAAATGAAATCTCTTTTAGTAAATGATAACATTTTAAAATATTATTAAAATTATACATCTAATGAAAGGTATTATTCTTGCTGCAGGTAAAGGAACTAGATTATATCCAACAACAAAATTAGCCAGTAAAGAACTTTTAATAGTGTATAATAAACCGATGATTTACTACCCATTAAATACATTAATAAAAGCAGGGATT